>NZ_FOTH01000024.1:0-103253 GCF_900114515.1 Pseudomonas sp. NFACC46-3 | reverse complement strand
CGGTTTTCGATCAGTCGATCCGAGCCACCTTCGGCTACACGGTTTTCGATCAGTCGATCCGAGCCGCCTTCGGCTACGCGTTTTTCGATCAGGCGATCCGAACCACCCTCAGCGAACATAGGTTGAACAGAAGAAGTCGCGAACGCATTGCCGAGCGACAGTGCCAGAAGCGAGCCAACGAGAGTTTTGCCGAGAGTGTTCATGTCCTGATCCTTTTTATTCGTAGATAAAGTGAGTTAGTGAGTTAGACGGTGACGTGCAAACGGACATCGACGTTGCCGCGTGTCGCGTTGGAGTACGGGCAAACCTGGTGAGCCGCGTCGACCAGCGCTTGAGCATCGGCTTGATCCAGACCTGGCAGGTTGATGTGCAGGTCGATGTCCAGGCCGAAACCGCCAGGGATCTGGCCGATGCCGACATGTGCCGTGATCGATGCATCAGCAGGAATGCTGCGTTTGCTTTGGCTGGCGACAAACTTCAATGCGCCAATGAAGCAGGCGGAGTAGCCGGCAGCGAACAACTGCTCAGGGTTGGTGGCTTCACCACCAGCGCCGCCCAAGGCTTTTGGAGTGGCCAGTTTCACGTCGAGAATCTTGTCGCTGGAAACAGCACGGCCATCACGGCCACCGGTGGAGGTTGCGACTGCGGTGTAGAGAACGTTCATGGTGTTTCCTCTATTGCTGATGGGTGGATCGAAATTGTTTGCGCTAAATGTTTGTGCGCTAACCAGTTGAGATAAACTTAACGGGTTAATAGTTAGTGCGCAAGATAAATTTTGATAAATTTATCGATTTTGAGTTAACAAATTGATCTAAAAGGGAATTTATTTTTTGGTTTTGCAATGTCGCCAGCCCGGGTGAGCTGGGAGGTGAGCCACGGGAAGGAGGTTGCTAGGGGATCAGCAGGGCCAGCGCAATTGCAGGCCTTCAAAGAGAGGGAAATTCATAAGCAGAATGATGGGTTTCGATCGCTCCCACGCTCTGCGTGGGAACGCCGCCAGGGACGCTCCGCGTTCCGCTTTTGGAAAGTGACGCAGAGCGTCACGGGATGCATACCCACGCAGCGCCGGCACGATCAAACGCGGGATCAGGGAAAAGTAAAAAAACCGCCGAATTGGCGGTTTTTTGGTTTCGCGCTGGGCAAATCCAACCCGACTAAGCAACAGCCACCCGATTACGCCCCAACGCCTTCGCCCGATACAGGGCTTTATCCGCATCGTTCATCAAGCTGTGAAGATCCTTATTACAGGCCTCCGTCGACGCGACGCCGAGGCTGGCTGATATGCAGAGGACAGGCTCGACCATCAAGCCCGCAATCGTATCGATGAGCCGTTCTGCAATCTGGGTGGCAACCTCAATGGAAGTGTTCGGGAGCAGAATGGCGAACTCTTCGCCCCCGAGCCTACCGTGGATATCCGTTGCCCGAAATGACGAACTGATGACCGCCCCCATCTGGCGCAAAACCTGATCGCCGACCTGGTGGCCGTAGGTGTCGTTGATGTGCTTGAAGTGATCCATGTCCAACATGACCGCGCACAATCCTTGCCGCTTGGCCTTACATTCGTCGTAAAGCTGCTGGGCATGCTCGAAAAACGCCCTTCGACTCTTCAGGCCGGTCAGTTCATCGGTTTGAGCGGCGCGGGTTGAAATGCTGTTCGCCTGTTCCATTTCACGGGTGAGTCGAAAGGCGATCTCCAGTGCCTGGGACATTTTGTGCGTGGCGCGGGCCGCAAATGCCGCGAACACCAGAATCGAAAGGGCCATGCCGAGTTGAATCGGGGACGGTTGAAACAGCAGCCAGATCGTGCACGGCAACAGCACCACGCCAATGGAGACCAGTGTCATATCGCGATAGGCCGAGTAGCAGGACACCGCACTGACGGACATGCCGACTGTAAAGAGCATGACCAACGCCTGTGACAACAGATCGTCCGCCGGCATGAGAACGAACGCCCCGCCGCCCCAGATACTGGCGGATAGCACCAGTGTGACCCAGTATTTGCGCTCCCAATGTCGAGGCGTGCGCTGACTTTCGTCGCTGCGGAAATAGGCAACGAACATCGCGATACGCAACAGCGTCGATGCGGTCAGAATGGCCATCCACCAAAAAATAGCGCCGTGCTCAAAACGATCCCAACACAGCCAACTCAGCATGATGGCCGCGAGGTAACTACCAAAAACCGCAGAAACGGATTGGCGAAACAGCTGCTGCAATCGGTCGGTGCGCACCTGCTCGGCTATTACAAAATCCTGGCCATTGCGCAATCTTGGGCCATACATTTGGACCACCTGGTTATGACGCAACAAAAAAACGATTGTGGCACCCTGCTATTACCGTAAACAACTGAATTACTGTGACTAGGGGATTTATCCCCAAACGCTATGCAGGAACACCCCCCGTGGCGAGGGAGCTTGCTCCCGCTGGGCTGCAAAGCAGCCCCAAGCATTCCAACAGACCAACCGTGTCATCAGCCTAAGAAACGAGCAATCAGGCCGGAATCAACCCCGCTTCCCGGTAGCTCAGTATCAAATCATCGAACAGACCGACATCCGCTCGAGTCCGCGCAATTAACTGAGCACCCGCAACAGCGGTATAAATGGCCCGCGCTCGGCGTTCACATTCTTCTGCGCTACCTGTTCCAGCATCTGCCAGTACCTGGGCGAGCCACGCCACGTTAACGTCCGCAAAAGCCCTGATCTCTCGCGATACTTCATCGGGAAGGTCTTCGTATTCGGCTGCCATGAAGCTGGACAGACAAAGCCTGTTGCCGTCCTCAAGCGACTTTCGAAAAATGGATGCGTACAGCTGCAGGCACTTCTTTGGATCGACATTGGCAGCGCGTATCCCTTCAAGCACTCGCAACGCGTCCTGCCAGTAGCGCTCAGCGACCGCCGCAGCCAGGCCTGCCTTGCTCGGAAAGTGGTAGTAAATGCTGGCGTTCTTGATACCCACCTGGTCGGCAATGCTACGGAAATTGATACCGCTGTAACCGTGCAGTTGGGCAGCGGATTTCGCTGCCGCCAAGATGGCTTCTCGAGCATTTTCGTTCACGTTGCAGCCTCATTTCGAGATTTCTATTCACTTAGGTAACCGCGATTCTACGCCCGGAGCCGTTTACCTGCCAATTGACAGGTAGGGGATTGACAGCACCTGAGTGTCGGCTCAATCTTTGCCTACCAATTGACAGGCAGGTGATTGAATCATGACTTCTTCACAGCAGCGCGTTGACGTTTCCACTGTTCCTACGATGAAAATCTACGATTGGTTCAACGGCCCCTACCCCGCCCGCGTCCGCATTGCGCTGGCGGAAAAAGGATTGCTGCCCAACATCGAATTCGTACCGGTGAATCTCTGGAACGGCGAGCACAAGCAACCCGAGTTCCTGGCCATCAATTACTCCGGGACACTGCCCGTGCTGGAGCTGAACGATGGGACGCGGATCGCCGAGTGCACGGCGATCACCCAGTACCTGGATAGCCTGGACGGTCATCCGACGTTGACGGGCCAAACGGCTGTTGAGAAAGGCATCATCCATATGATGACCAAACGTGCCGAGATCGAGTTTCTCGATGCCGTCAGCGCGTACTTTCACCATGCCACGCCGGGCCTCGGCCCCGATGTCGAGCTGTACCAGAATGCCGAGTGGGGCGCCCGGATGCGCGATAAGGCGATCAGGGGCATGCACTATTTCGACAACCTTCTCAAAGACCGGCCCTTTGTGGCGGGCGACAAGTTTTCGATGGCCGACATTGCGGTACTGGGCGGCATGATCTTCGCCTCGTTGGTGCAACTCGCCGTGCCTGAAGAGTGCGTGGCGCTTCGAGCATGGCATGCCAGGATGGAGGAACGCTCCAGCGTCCAGGCATGGCGTGCCATGGTCGAGCGCGGTGCTGCGTAGCACTGATCATGACCAGCCTGCGTCAGGCATGAAAGAAGGAGCAAGGGCGAGTTGAGCCGCGATAGCAGGTGAACCCACCAAAGAAAAACCCGACGCTTTACGTCGGGTTTTTCGTGGGATACGACTGCAAGCCCGACGTTGTCTACGGGTTACTCGACTTGCGACAGCTTGGCGTCGTCGCAACCGGCAGCACGGCACTCGCGCTCGACAGCCTTGAGTATGACGATACGCGCCTCGGTCTTCTCATTGGCACAGTCCAGGTAGAGCAGGCCATCGTTGGAACAGGCGCTGTCACGATTTTTGATCCACTGGATCTGAGCAGCTTTCACTTTTTTCTTTTGATCCGGGTTCAGGGCACTCATGGTCTTCTTGTACTGCTCGTTGATTTCCTGATCCGACTGAACCATTTTCAGCGACGCGCAATAGGTCCTGTCATAGGCGTTTCTAGGATTATCGCAACTCATCGCAGATGCCGATGCTGATGCCATTGCCAACAATGCCCCAACCAACAAAGACTTGATCACTTACTTCTCTCCCTGAATGCCCTCTATTGATTAGAGGTCGCGGCGGGGAATTTATCATGGGGGTTGTAGAACAATGAAGCAGATCCTATGGTTCATTCGGCCCGAACAAGGGGCAAATGCTG
Source organism: Pseudomonas sp. NFACC46-3 (assembly GCF_900114515.1). Classification (NCBI taxonomy): domain Bacteria; kingdom Pseudomonadati; phylum Pseudomonadota; class Gammaproteobacteria; order Pseudomonadales; family Pseudomonadaceae; genus Pseudomonas; species Pseudomonas sp. NFACC46-3. Next base: position 98,709 of record NZ_FOTH01000024.1, on the reverse strand, counting down.
ATAGGGATGTGGGAGCAAGTGATTGCTGAAAAAGGCTGCATCGCTCCCGCCGATGCGACTGCCCCCACTTCCTCTACGCCCCAATCCCCGTGGCGAGGGAGCTTGCTCCCGCTGGGCTGCGTAGCAGCCCCAAACCAGCCAAACACATTCCTACAGACCAACCCCGCCAGCCACTCCGCCCATTCGCAAGCACCCCTCTATCCCCGAACTACAGGTAATAAACGCCGCCCGTTTATCCTCCAACCCCAACCATTCCACCAGGCCACCCAACCTTGCGCCTTTGCCTACAACTACGCCAGAATCCGCCCGCTTGTGCGCCTTGCCCCCGGGTTCTATCGTTTCCCTGCCACTGCCCATCAGTGGTCGGGTTTAGTAGCCCGAGGTTTTCCGCAAGATGCATGAGCTCTCCACTCAGGCAGGTGTTCCAATTCCTGTCCTTGATGGTGGCTGTGCGCAGGGCGCTTCGGCGCGCCGGCAATGCTGGAATCCCCGGTCTACTAACCTGCGTACAGCCGCCACCCTTCTTTTAGTAGGGAAGAGGTCGCGGCCTAACTCGAGGATTCCAGCTTATGTTCAAAATAACTCCAAACCCTCCGGAAACGGACCAAGCCCCACCGCACATCAAATCCAAAGCCAAAAAGCACGACGAAGCCACCAAACGCGTCTTGGATCACTACCTGCTACCAAAACCGGAAAAATCCGAAGATGCGTCCCAACCGGGCCAGCTCTTCACCGTCGCAAAAAACGCCGACAACGAATCCCTCCTCGCGAACCTCAGCGAAACCTTGGCGGCAGCCGACGCGATGGTCAGCAACCTGGCTTTCGACCTGGAAGGCCCTCGCCGTCATATTGCTCTCGGTATACAGCAATTGATCGAATTGAGTTCATTGCTGGCGAATCGGGTGTTGGATAACGTTGATCCGCGTTAGCAGGTAAACGTCCTCTCAAAAAGCACACCCGGCATCCTATGTTGGGTGTGCTTTATTTTTGCTCGTTTTAAGGGAACAAAAATCATGAGGGGCATTAGTAGATTGCGAACTTGCGGACTTCGGTAGCCGGCAGGATCGGGCCAGCAAACCCGAAAGCGGGATGGGTTTTGTACCTTGGATGGAGGCGTGAGACGTACTGGCCGAGGTGCCCGAATTTGTCCAGGTACGCGACGTAATGCGCCATAGCGACCGGATTCCTTGTCATAGGAACACGAAAGCCCGCAGAGATTTCTCTCAAGCGGGCCTCGGAAGGTAGGCACGAGAGTCACACCCTCATGCGTTGGGACAATCATTATTGCGGAACAATCGCTATGTCAATCACGGTGATGGATGCCCATGATCTTGAGGGCCTTTCCGTAACGCCGCATATTTCCAAGCAAAAAAAACGGGCCTGCATTCCCACGCAGCCCCGTTTTTTCACCACCTAATCAGCTCAAAACGCCGGCAAAACCGCGCCTTTGTACTTCTCAAGAATAAAAGCCTTCACTTCCGGCGTGTGCAGCGCCGCAACCAGCTTCTTCATCGCCTCACTGTCCTTGTCATCCTCACGAGCCACCAGGATGTTCACATAAGGCGAGTCGTTACCTTCGATAACCAGTGCATCCTTGGAAGGGTCAAGCTTCGCCTCCAACGCATAGTTGGTATTGATCAACGCCAGATCCACCTGGGTGAGCACCCGCGGAATAGTCGCCGCTTCCAGCTCACGGAACTTCAAATCCTTCGGGTTCTCGGTGATGTCCTTGGTCGTCGACAGGATGTTGTTCGAATCTTTCAACTTGATCACCCCAGCCTTCGCCAGCAGCAACAGCGCACGGCCGCCGTTGGTGGCGTCGTTCGGGATCACCACGTTGGCGCCGCCCGGCAGTTCTGTCAGTGCCTTGTACTTGCTGGAGTACGCGCCCAGGGGTTCCAGGTGCACACCGGCCACGCTCACCAGGTGGGTGCCCTTGGCCTTGTTGAATTCATCCAGGTACGGCTGGTGCTGGAAGAAGTTGGCGTCCAGGCGCTTTTCCGCAACTTGTACGTTCGGCTGGATGTAGTCGGTGAAGACTTTGACCTTCAGATCGACGCCTTCTTTGGCCAGGGCTGGTTTGACGAATTCGAGGATTTCCGCGTGCGGGACCGGCGTTGCGGCGACGGTCAGGGTGTCGGCGGCGTGGGCGGAAAACGCTGCGGCGGCAGCGAAGGCAACCAGTAGTTTTTTCATTCAGCTAACTCCTTTTGAGGCGCCTGCTCTTGGCGCCTGCCAGCGAATGGCCGGCTCATGGTTTATTGGCCGCGAGGCCTTATTTTCTAGAAAAATGTACAACCAGTTTGTCGCCCACGGTTTGCAGGACTTGGACCAGCACCAGCAGCAACACCACCGTGACCACCATGACGTCGGTCTGGAAACGCTGGTAGCCGAAGCGGATCGCCAGGTCGCCCAAACCACCGGCGCCGACCACACCGGCCATGGCCGTGTAGGACACCAGCGTAATCGCTGTCACCGTAATCGCGGCAAAAATGCCTGGACGGGCTTCCGGCAGCAAGGCATTGACGATGATCTGCCGCGTGGTGGCGCCCATGGCCTGGGTCGCTTCGATGATGCCGCGGTCGACTTCGCGCAGGGCGGTTTCCACCAGGCGGGCGAAGAACGGTGTGGCGCCGACCACCAGTGGTGGGATCGCGCCGGCCACGCCCAGGGAGGTGCCGGTGATCAATACCGTGAACGGGATCATCACGATCAACAGGATGATGAACGGCAGCGAACGCAGGATGTTCACGATCAGCGACAGCAGCGCGTACACACCGCGGGCCTCAAGCAACTGACGTGGGCTGCAGAGGAACAGCAACACACCCAGGGGCAGGCCGAGCAGCACGGTGAACAGCAGCGAACCGAACAGCATCAGGAAGGTGTCGCCGGTGGCCAGCCAGATTTCCAGCCAGTCGATGTTGGAGAAGAACGAACTCAACAGTTCCATTAGCGCAGCACCTCCATGTGGACATCGGCCGCGGTGAAGCGGGCGAACGCCGCCTCCATGTCACCGCCGGTGATGGCGAGGGTCAGTTGCCCGTAGGGGGTGTCTTTGATGCGGTCGATACGACCGGCCAGGATGCTGTAGTCCACGCCGGTTTCCCGGGCGACGGTGCCGAGCAATGGCGCGTAGGTCGCGTCGCCCTGGAACGTCAGACGCACGATGCGCCCGGGCACGTGGGCGAAGTCGTCACGCTGTTCGCTTTCGTCGATCTGCTCGTCTTCCTGGACAAAACGCTTGGTGGTCGGGTGCTTGGGGTGCAGGAACACCTCGGCCACCGGGCCTTGCTCGACGATCACGCCGGCATCCATCACCGCCACTTGATCGCAAACCCGGCGGATCACGTCCATTTCATGGGTAATCAGCACGATGGTCAGTTTCAGCTCGCGGTTGATTTCCGCCAGCAGTTGCAGCACCGAGGCGGTGGTCTGCGGGTCGAGGGCGCTGGTGGCCTCGTCGCACAGCAAAATCTTGGGTTTGGTCGCCAGGGCGCGGGCGATGCCGACGCGCTGCTTCTGGCCGCCGGACAGTTGCGCCGGGTATTTCCTGGCGTGGTCGGACAGGCCAACCCGCGCCAGCAACTCGGCGACGCGCTGGTCGATTTCGCTGCGGGACAATTCGCCGGCCAGCGTCAGTGGCAGCGCCACGTTGTCGGCCACGGTCTTGGACGCCAGCAGGTTGAAGTGCTGGAAAATCATCCCGACTTGCTGGCGGAAGCGGCGCAGGCCGCTGGCGTCCAGGGCGGTGACTTCCTCGCCGTCGACGATGATCTTGCCGCCAGTGGAGTCTTCCAGGCGATTGATCAGGCGCAGCAAGGTACTTTTTCCCGCACCGGAATGGCCAATCAGGCCGAAGACCTGACCGTTCTCAATCGTCAGACTGGTCGGATGCAGGGCGGGGATATCCCTACCGGCGACTCGGTAGGTTTTATGGACGTCTTGAAACTCGATCACGTAGCGAACCTTGTGGGGCGCGTTGGAAAAGGATCAGCGGTTAGCCGGGCGCGCATTTTAGCCTGTCCGTATAGAGGTTCTTAGCATTTATTTGCGATCAGACCTGTCATTTGGCAATAACGCGATCAAAGGCCATAAAAAAAGGAACACGGCCAAACGGCATCGGTCACTCATTAAGCCACTCGAAATGCCGGGGTCATGCACCTGCGGTATCGAACTCAGATTCCTGGCCCCGGCGAGGAACGCAAAGAGGAGTCATGCCTGATGAGTATCAAAAAGCCCACGGTCAACAAGAGCCAACTGGCCGGGACCGACACGCTGGATCGCGGCAACACCAACGCCAAGCTCGAGAGCCTGGAACAGTTTCGCTCCGACGCTACCGAACAGGCGTTGCGCACCAACCAGGGCGTGAAGATCGCCGATAACCAGAACACCCTGCGCGCCGGCCCCCGCGGACCTTCGCTGCTGGAAGATTTCATCATGCGTGAAAAAATCACGCACTTTGACCATGAACGCATTCCGGAACGCATCGTCCACGCCCGCGGGACCGGCGCCCATGGTTATTTTCAGAGCTACGATGCGCATTCGGCATTGACCAAGGCCGGTTTCCTACAAGACCCGAGCAAGAAAACCCCTGTGTTCGTGCGTTTTTCCACTGTGCAAGGCCCACGCGGCTCCGGCGACACCGTGCGGGACGTGCGCGGCTTCGCGGTGAAGTTCTTCACCGACGAAGGCAACTTCGACCTGGTGGGCAACAACATGCCGGTGTTTTTCATTCAGGACGCGGTGAAGTTTCCGGATTTTGTCCACGCGGTAAAACCCGAGCCCCATAACGAAATTCCTACAGGCGGCTCGGCCCACGACACGTTCTGGGATTTTGTCTCGCTGGTGCCGGAATCGGCTCATATGGTGATCTGGGCGATGTCTGACCGGGCCATTCCAAAAAGCCTACGCACCATGCAGGGTTTTGGGGTGCATACCTTCCGCATGATCAACGCCGAAGGCAAAAGCAGCTTCGTCAAATTCCACTGGCGCCCTACGGTTGGCACCTGCTCGTTGGTATGGGACGAAGCCCAGAAACTGGCGGGCAAAGATACGGACTATCACCGTCGCGATCTCTGGGAGTCGATCGAGATGGGCGACTACCCGGAATGGGAATTCGGCGTGCAGATCGTCGCCGAGGAGGACGAGCATAAGTTTGACTTCGACCTGCTCGACCCGACCAAAATCATCCCTGAAGAGCTGGTGCCCATCACGCCCCTGGGCAAGATGGTGCTCAACCGTAACCCGGACAACTTCTTTGCCGAGGTCGAGCAAATCGCCTTCTGCCCCGGGCATATCGTGCCGGGTATCGACTTTTCCAACGACCCGTTGCTGCAAGGGCGGCTGTTTTCCTACACCGATACGCAGATCAGCCGACTCGGTGGGCCGAATTTTCATGAGCTGCCGATCAACCGGGCGATCACCCCGGTACACAACGGCCAACGGGATGCTATGCACCGCACCACCATCGACAAGGGACGTGCATCCTACGAGCCGAACTCCATCGACGGTGGCTGGCCGAAGGAAACCCCGCCTGGCCCGGAAGACGGTGGCTTCGAGAGTTATCCGGAGCGCATCGATGCCTACAAGATCCGCCAACGCAGCGATTCGTTCGCCGACCATTTCTCCCAGGCGCGGCTGTTCTACAGAAGCATGAGCGCCCATGAAAAAGAGCACATCATCGCGGCTTATAGTTTCGAGCTGGGCAAGGTGGAGCGTGAGTTCATCCGGGCGCGGCAGGTCAATGAGATCCTCGCCAATATCGATCTGGAACTGGCCGGGCGAGTGGCGAAGAACCTCGGGTTGCCGGCGCCTACCGCGGGCACCGTCGATGTGCCAACGCCGTCGCTGGAGCAGTCTCCGGCCTTGAGCCAGGCGAACCTGCTGTCTGGGGACATCAAGACGCGAAAAGTGGCGGTGCTGGTGGCTAACGGTGTCGATGCAGCGATCATCGATGCCCTCAAGAAGGCGCTGAAGGCCGAGGGCGCCCACGCCAAAGTGCTGGGGCCGACTTCCGCACCAGTGACCACGGCCGATGGGAAAACGCTGGCGGTGGATGCGTCCATGGAGGGGTTGCCGTCGATTGCCTTTGACGCGGTGTTCGTGCCGGGTGGGGCGGAGTCGATCAAGGCTTTGAGTCGCGACGGCGTGGCGTTGCATTACGTGCTGGAGGCCTACAAGCATCTGAAAGCCATTGGGCTTCATGGTGAGGCCCGGCAGTTGTTGGTGGAGTTGAAGCTGGAGGTGGATGCGGGGTTGATCGAAGATGCGGATACGAGCGGTTTTTCGCGGTTTTTCGCGGCGATTGCTCAGCATCGGGTCTGGGCGCGGGAGGCTAAGGCTAAGGCGGTTCCAGCCTAAAGAGATTTGCTGTCTGGTAGGGCGCTATCGCGAGCAAGCTCGCTCCACATGGGGTCCCTGTGGGAGCGAGCTTGCTCCGGGCGGCGTTCCGACGATGCTTTTTAGGGCTTATGCGGTGTCAGCACCATCTGTGCCGGCACACTGCGCAAAATCTGCTTTTGCAGCTTCAAATCAAACCCCGGGTCCAGTTTCTTGACCCGCTTGGTCAGCAACGTCGCCAACCACGGATAATCATCGGTGCGCGGCGCCTGGATGGTGACGTCACACTGATAATTCACCACGTCGGCGGCGATGGCATCCAGTTGCCGACGCATTTGCTGTATATCGGCTAGGTTGAGCGCAACTGTGGTACTGGGGGCGCTCGGGTCGATCACTTTGGCGACCGGTTTGGCTTCGGCGGCCTTGAGGTCGGCCTCGGCTTTATCCAGGTCGGCCTTGCGGGCTTCGGCAATGGCGCTGTTGACCTCGCCAGTGAGCGCTGGGGCCTTGGGCATCAAGGCTCGGGCACGGCTCAGGGCGGTGGCGGCGGCGTTGACATCGCCTTTTTGCAGATCGATCTGGCTGCGGCGCAAATACGCCTCGGCCAGTTGCCGCTGATAGGGTTCCAGCGACCGGTCTTCGGGTGACTGGGCTTGCAAGGCGGCCAACTGGTCTTCGGCGGTGGCCAGCTCATTGCTGGCAAGGCTTTGCTCGAGCTGCGCGATGGCCGGGCCCCGGGTATCGGGAGCCTCGGTGACCGGCGGCGTACTCTGGCACGCGCCCAGCAGCAGGGAAAACGCGACAAGGAGCAGATAACGGGAGGCGAACGGCTTCATTCCTGCGACTCTCTATTTGCGCAAAAAGCGAGCAAGTCTACACCCCTCGACGAGGTAGGACAAAACTCAGCAGAAACAGCGCGGCGGCGCTGACCACGATCGATGGGCCGGCCGGAGTGTCCTTGAACCAGGAAAGTGCCAGGCCGCCACACACCGCGAGCATGCCCAGCAGGCTCGCGCCCAGGGCCATTTGCTCGGGTGAGCGGGCGTGACGCTGTGCCGCAGCCGCCGGGATGATCAGCAATGACGTAATCAGCAACACCCCGACGATTTTCATCGCCACCGCGATGACCACCGCAATCAGCAGCATCAGTGCCAGTCGCAACCCCAGCACAGGCAGGCCTTCTACCCGGGCCAGTTCCTCGTGCACGGTGACGGCCAGCAAGGGACGCCAGAGCGCCACCAGCAACAGCAGCACCGCGGCGCTGCCGCCGAGGATCCACGACAGGTCCGTCGGACTGATCGCCAACAGGTCGCCGAACAGATAGGCCATCAGGTCAATCCGCACGTCATGCATGAAGCTTAGTACCACCAGCCCGAGGGACAGGGTGCTCGGCGCCAAAATACCCAGCAGCGTGTCGGACGCCAGCGGTTGGCGGTGTTGCAAGGTCACCAGTACCACCGCCAGCAACAGGCAGCCAACGGTCACCGCCACCGCCGGGCTGACGTCCAGCAGAAACCCCAAGGCCACGCCGAGCAACGCCGCGTGGGACAAGGTGTCGCCGAAATAGGCCATGCGCCGCCAGACCACGAACGAACCCAAGGGGCCGGCTACCAGGGCGAGTGCCAAGCCTGCGAGCAGGGCGTACAACAGAAAATCAGCCATGCTTGCAGCCATCTCCATGAACATGATTGGAAGCGGAAGGGGCGCTGACCACCGAGCCATGCAGGTCATGGGCGTGGTCATGGTGATGGTGATAAATCGCCAGGCTTTGTGCGTTTTTTCCGAATAACTCGACGAAAGCCGGATCGCCACTGACTTGCTCGGGATGCCCGGAACAGCATACGTGACGATTGAGGCAGACCACCTGGTCGGTGGTGCTCATCACCAGGTGCAGGTCGTGGGAGACCATCAGCACGCCGCAGCCGTGGCGGTCGCGCAGGCGCGTGATCAGGCTGTACAGCTCGGCCTGCCCCGCCACATCGACGCCTTGCACCGGCTCGTCGAGCACCAGCAGCTCAGGCTCGCGCAGCAGGGCGCGAGCCAGCAATACGCGCTGCATCTCGCCGCCGGAGACGCTTTGCACCGGGCTGTCGATCACCTGTTCGGCGCCCACTTCGTTGAGCGCGGCCAAGGCGCGGGCGCGGTCCACGCCCGGCACCAGGCGCAGGAAGCGCAGCACGGACAGCGGCAGCGTCGGATCGACGTGAAGTTTTTGCGGCATATAGCCGACGCGCAACCTGGGCTTGCGCCAGACGCTGCCGCTGTCGGGCTTGAGCAAGCCCAGCACGGCGCGCACCAGGGTGGTCTTGCCGGCGCCGTTGGGGCCGATCAAGGTCACGATCTGCCCCGGCTCGACGCTCAGGTGGATGTTGTCCAGCACGCTCTGCCCGGCGAACGTCACGGCCACCTGTTCGAGGCGGATCAACGCATTGCTCATCAGGCCCCCTGGCAGCCGGAGCAGAGACCGACCACCTCGACGGTCTGGGTGTCGACCACGAAGCCGACGTCCTTGGCGCTGGCGATGATGGCATCGCTGATGGACTTCTGTTCCAGCTCGATGGCGGCGTGGCATTGCCGGCAGATCAGGAACTGGCCTTGGTGGGCGTGCTCCGGGTGGTTGCAGCCGACGAAGGCGTTCAGCGACGAAATGCGATGCACCAGGCCGTTTTCCAAGAGGAAATCCAGCGCCCGGTAGACCGTCGGCGGTGCGGCGCGGCGGCCGTCCTGCTCGCTGAGCACGGCGAGGATGTCGTAGGCGCCCAGTGGCTTGTGGCTTTGCCAGACCAATTCCAGCACGCGCCGACGCAGGGCGGTCAGGCGCAACCCTTGGCGCGCGCAGATGGCGTCGGCCTCGGACAGCGCGCTATGCACGCAGTGGGAGTGATCGTGGGGGCGACTGGCAAGGGGTGTAATAGGCATGGGCAGCGACGAGTTTAGTGAGAGACGTTATTATGTTACCCGTTCTCGCCTCTACGAGTGGTCATCGTGTCCCGATTTTTTTCGTTCTTTGTCGCTTTTGTCGCAAATTTTCTACTGATTGGCCCAGCCCAGGCCGAGGTCAAGGTGCTCACCAGCATCAAGCCGTTGCAACTGATTGCCGCCGCTGTGCAGGATGGCGTAGCCGTTCCAGAGGTGTTGCTGCCGCCAGGGGCTTCGCCGCATCACTATGCGTTGCGGCCATCGGATGTTCGCAAGGTGCAGTCGGTGGACCTGCTTTATTGGATCGGCCCCGATATGGAAGGCTTTCTCCCGCGGGTGCTCAACGGTCGCACGCTGCCCTCCGTCGCCATCCAGGATTTGCCGGGGCTCAAGTTGCGTCACTTCGCCCAGGACAGCGCGTCCCACGAGGACGATGACCATGACGGCGACGAACACGATCACGACCATCGCCCCGGCACCGTGGATGCCCACTTGTGGCTCTCGCCGCTCAATGCGCGGGTGATCGCCGCCAAAATGACGGTCGACCTGAGCGCGGCGGATCCGGCCAACGCGGCCCGTTATCAAAGCAACCTCAAGGGCTTCAACCAGCGTCTCGATGCTTTGGACACACGCCTCAAGGCGCGCCTGGCCGGGGTCGCGGGCAAGCCGTATTTCGTCTTCCACGAGGCGTTCGACTATTTCGAAGACAACTACGGCCTCAAGCACGCCGGGGTGTTCGCCGTGGCCGCCGAAGTCCAGCCTGGTGCCCAGCATGTGGCGGCAATGCGCACGCGCTTGCAGGCCGTGGGCAAGACCTGTGTGTTCAGCGAACCGCCCCTGCGCCCGCGCCTGGCCGAAACCCTGGTGGCCGGGTTGCCGGTGAAGCTGGCGGAGCTCGATGCACTGGGCGGCTACACTCCGGCGACGGCGCAGGGATATGAGCAGTTGTTGGAGACGTTGGGCAATGATCTGGCGGGGTGCCTGGAGTCGCTATAACCCCGTCGATGCACAAACCTGTGGCGAGGGGATTTATCCCCGCTGGGGCGCGTAGCGGCCCCAAGAAATATCTTCCGCCGCGGTCCGTCAGATCCAAAGCATGGGGCTGCTTCGCAGCCCAGCGGGGATAAATCCCCTCGCCACAGGAGCAGCCCGCTTCGCGCTTGTCTGCTGTTACAGGGCGAACGGCAGCAACGCGTGAACCGTCTGCCGCTGCGCCAAGCGCTGCTGGAATTCCATCGGGTCGTGGATCAACACATCCTGCCCGGCAAAGGATTCAGCAGCGATCAACCGCGACAGCCAGAACCGCACGCACGCCACGCGCAGCATGGTCGGCCACAGTTGCGCCTCAGCGGCGGTAAACGGTCGCAGCGTCGCATAGGCGCCCAGCAGCGCTCGCGCCCTGGGTCCGTCGAGCGCGCCGTTGTCGTCCGAGCACCAGTCGTTCAAGGCAATGGCAACGTCATACAGCATTGGCCCCGAGCAGGCGTTGTAGAAGTCGATCAGCCCGGTCAGGTGCGTGCCTTCGAACATCGCGTTGTCGCGGAACAGATCGGCGTGGATGTTGGCGCGCGGCAGCGCCAGGATGCCGACTTTCTGCAACGAGATTTCATCCAGCGCCGCTTCGAGCAGCCGACGCGGCTCGGCGTCGAGGTGCGAGAGCAGCTTGGCGCCCTCCTCCTGCATCCAGTCCAGGCCACGATCGGTCTTGCGCTTGATCATGTTGTCGCGGGTTGCCAGGTGCAGGTGCGCGAGCAGCTCGCCGACCTGGGCGCAGTGCTGGGTGTTGGCTTGCTTGATGTGCTTGCCGGCCAGGCGCGGTTGCAGCAGCGCCGGCTTGCCCGCCAGTTCCCGCAGCGCGACGCCGTCGGTGGTGCGCAAGGCGTAAGGCACCGGCAGGTCGGCGTCATGCAGCACGTCCAGCAGTTCGATGAAGAACGGCATTTCCTGCACCGGACCGCGTTCGACCAGGGTCAGGACGAATTCGCCCTGCTCCAGGCTGATAAAGAAATTGGTGTTTTCGCTGCCGGCGGCGATCCCCTGGAAATCAAGCAGGCGGCCAAGCCCATAAGGGGCGAGAAAGGTTTCCAGCTCGGGCCGAGCCAGGGGCGTGAACACAGACATGGTTAAAACTGCCAGTACGGGCGCCCTTCAGCGGGCGCCGGTTGAAGTGCAGAGCGGTATTACCACTCAAAGATTTTCCACGACGGAATCAGCATATCCGGCTGATCCGAACGGATGAAGTTTGCATCGCTGCCGTCGGCCCGCACCAGGAAATAAGGCTTGCCGTTCTTGGGCGTGACCTTGATCGCGTACAAAAAGCCGTTTTGCCGGTACTCCTGAATGGTTTTATCGCCTTCGGTACGGATGGTGACATCCGGGTCCGCCGAGGGTGCGTCGTCCGCCGCCATGACGGCCAACGGGGTGATTGCAAACAAGCCAGCCAGTAACAGGCGATTTAGTGTACGCATGATAACCTTGTCCCTTTGTCGTCAACGGTCCCGCTATTCTAGCCCCGGACCCGCCGAAAAGGTTGATCCTGCTCATGAGCCAAGCCCCCCTCGTCCTGGTGGACGGTTCTTCTTATCTGTACCGCGCCTTTCATGCGCTGCCACCGCTGACCACGTCCAAAGGCCTGCCGACCGGTGCGGTCAAGGGCGTGCTGAACATGCTCAAGAGCCTGCGCAAGCAGTATCCGGACAGTCCGTTTGCCGTCGTATTCGACGCCAAGGGTGGGACGTTTCGCGATGCGTTGTACGCCGAATACAAGGCCAACCGCCCGAGCATGCCCGACGACATGCGTGTGCAGATCGAGCCGCTGCATGCCAGCGTCAAGGCCCTGGGCTTCCCGCTGTTGTGCGTGGACAACGTCGAGGCCGATGACGTGATCGGCACCCTGGCCCGCAGTAGCGCGGCGGCCGACCGTCCGGTGGTGATCTCCACCGGCGACAAAGACATGGCGCAATTGGTCGATGGGCACATTACCTTGGTCAATACCATGACCGGTAGCGCCCTGGACGTGGCTGGCGTGAAGGAGAAGTTTGGCGTCGCTCCCGAGCAGATCATCGATTACCTGGCGTTGATGGGCGATTCTTCCGACAACATCCCGGGCGTTCCGGGTATCGGGCCGAAGACCGCTTCCGGCCTGCTGGTGGGCGTCAATGGCGGCCTGACCGAGCTGTACGCGCAACTGGACATCGTCGCCACCTTGCCGATCCGTGGCGCCAAGACCCTGGCTGCCAAGCTCGAAGAGCACAAGGAAATGGCGTTGCTTTCCTACGAGTTGGCAACCATCAAGACCGACGTACCGTTGGATGTCGGCCTCGACGACCTGCAAATGGGCCAACCGGATCACGAGAAACTCGCCGAGCTGTACACGTTGTTGGAATTCAAGAGCTGGTTCGAAGAAAACCAGCGGGACGCCAAGCGTGCCGGCCAGGAGATCGTTGAAGTTGCCGAAGAACAGCCCGGCGCGGCCGAGGCCAAGTACGAGGTCATCCTCGATCAGGCGCGCTTCGACGCGTGGCTGGCCAAACTGGACAAAGCGCCGCTGTTTGCCTTCGTCACCGAAACCAACGGCGGCGATGCCCAGCATTCGCAACTCGTCGGCTTGTCGTTCGCCGTGGCCCCTTTCGAGGCAGCCTACATCCCGCTGACCCATTCCTACATGGGTGTGCCGGAGCAACTGGACCGCGACACAGTGCTCAAGGCCCTCAAGCCGCTGCTGGAAAACCCGAACAAGCTCAAGGTCGGCCAGCACGCCAAGTTCGAAACCAACATCCTGGCCAACTGCGCCATCGATGGCGATCAGAATAACGGCATCCTGGTCCAGGGCATCGCCTTCGACACCATGCTCGAATCCTACGTGCTGGACTCCACCGCGACCCGCCACGACATGGACAGCCTGGCGCTCAAGTACCTGGGCCAGAGCAAGACCGATTTCCAGGACATCGCGGGCAAAGGGGTCAAGCAACTGACCTTCGACCAGATCTCCCTGGAACTGGCCGGCCCTTACGCCGCCGAAGACGCAGACGTGACCTTCCGCCTGCACCAGGCCCTGCAGGAAAAACTGGCGGCCACGCCAAGCCTGGGCACCGTGCTCAATGACATCGAAATGCCGCTGATGCCGGTCCTGGCGCGCATCGAGCGCCAGGGGGCGCTGGTCGATGCCAACCTGCTGGGTGTGCAAAGTGTCGAGCTGGGGGAAAAACTGGTGGCGCTGGAGCGTGAGGCGTTTGCCATCGCCGGCGAGGAGTTCAACCTGGGCTCACCGAAGCAATTGGGCGTGATCCTGTACGAAAAACTTGGCTTGCCGGTGCTCAGCAAAACCGCCAAGGGCCAGGCGTCCACCGCCGAAGCGGTGCTCGCCGAGCTGGCGGAGCAGGATTACCCGCTGCCCAAGGTGCTGATGCAATATCGCTCGCTGAGCAAGCTCAAGAGCACCTACACCGATCGTTTGCCGGAGCAGATCAATAGCCGCACCGGCCGTGTCCATACCAATTATCAACAGGCCGTCGCCGCGACCGGGCGCCTGTCGTCCATCGACCCGAACCTGCAGAACATTCCGATCCGCACGGCCGAAGGTCGACGCATTCGCCAGGCCTTCATCGCGCCGAAAGGTTACAAGCTGCTGGCGGCGGACTACTCGCAGATCGAACTGCGGATCATGGCGCACCTGGCCAAGGATGAAGGTCTGCTCCATGCGTTTCGCAATGATCTGGACGTGCACCGGGCCACGGCCGCCGAGGTGTTCGGCGTCGACTTGGACGCGGTCACCCATGACCAGCGCCGTAGCGCCAAGGCGATCAACTTCGGCTTGATCTACGGCATGAGTGCGTTCGGCCTGGCCAAGCAGATCGGCGTCGATCGCAAGCAGTCCCAGGCTTATATCGACCGCTACTTCGCCCGCTACCCGGGTGTGCTGGCGTACATGGAACGCACCCGCGCCCAGGCGGCCGAGCAAGGTTTTGTCGAAACCATTTTCGGTCGCCGGTTGTACCTGCCGGACATCAACGCGAAAAACCCGGCCCTGCGCAAAGGCGCCGAGCGCACGGCCATCAACGCGCCGATGCAGGGCACGGCGGCTGACATCATCAAGAAAGCCATGGTCGCCGTGGATCGCTGGCTGACGGCGTCCGGGCTGGATGCGAAGGTCATCCTGCAGGTACACGACGAACTGGTGCTGGAAGTGCGTGAAGACCTGGTCGACCAGGTGCGCGAGGAAATCCGCCAGCACATGAGCGCCGCCGCCACGCTGGACGTGCCGCTGCTGGTGGAAGTGGGCGTGGGTAATAACTGGGATGAGGCGCATTGAGTCGTAGGCTCTGAAGCTGGCGCAGGTCCCGTGGCGAGGGAGCTTTCTCCCGCTGGGTGGCGCAGCCGCCCCAAACATTTTGTGAGCGCTTCGCACTCAAGCGGGAGCAAGCTCCCTCGCCACATTGGCTCACTGAAACCCCGGGACGATGTCTTTAGTTCGGAAAATTCCTAAGGCTATTTCCAAAAATAATCTGAACTAAACCCGTCAAATGCCACTCAGAGATTCTGAATGGCTGGTGAAGCCCTTCAATGCTCCTATGTTGTGTTAAGTGTTGGCAGATATCTGGACCCCGCCCTAGCGGTCCGGAACTTGGACCCCGAACTTCCCCCTCCCCATAAGAAGTCCGGGGTTTTTTTTGCCTGCGATCCGGCTTATTCGGCCTCTTCGCTGCCCTTGTCCGCCAATTCCATCCAGTCGGCCAGCACCGTGTAGGCTTCTTCCAGGCCCATGCGCTTGGGCGCCGAGAACAGCTGGATGGTGATCGCGTCACCCCAGCCTTTGCGAATTTCCGACTGCACTTTGAGCAGGGTATTTTTGGCCGCGCCGTAGGTGAGCTTGTCGGCCTTGGTCAACAGGATGTGCATCGGCATGCCACTGGCGACCGCCCAATCGAGCATCAACAGGTCGAAGTCGGTCATCGGATGGCGAATGTCCATCATCAGGATCAGGCCTTTCAAACTCTCGCGGCTGCCCAAATACGCTTCCAAGTGGCGCTGCCAGTGTTGCTTGAGCGGGATCGGTACCTTGGCGTAGCCGTAGCCGGGCAGGTCGACCAAACGCCGTTCATCGTCTAGCTTGAAGAAGTTCAAGAGTTGCGTGCGACCCGGGGTTTTCGAGGTGCGTGCCAGGCTTGCATGGGTCAAGGTGTTCAGCGCGCTGGATTTGCCGGCATTGGAACGTCCGGCAAAAGCCACTTCGAAGCCTTCGTCGTCTGGGCATTGATCGACTTTGGCGGCGCTGAGCATGAAGGTGGACTGTTGGCACAGGCCGAGGATGGGGTTCTTCAGTTGCATGGGATTTCCGATGTGGGCGGCGTCGGGAATGGACGCGGCAAGCTGTGTCGTTTCCGTTTCAGTGACGCCAGTATATAATGCCGCAGATTTTGTGTGCGCTTTGTCCCAGCGTAGGATGAAGCTCACGGGAGCGACCGACCGAAATTGCGCGTTAGAACGCAGCTCGTTCCCAACCCTGAAAAGGTCGTTTTATGACGAAATGGCTGCTAGCTGCCGGTGTCTTGATGCCGCTTTACAGCGCTCAGGCTACACAGGATCCGGAAGCTGTGTACAACCGTGTTTGTGGTGCCTGTCATTCCGGCCAACTCCCCATGGCGCCCCGCAAGGGCGATCAGGAAGCTTGGACGCCGAGGTTGGCGAAAGGTATGGAGACGCTGGTGCAACACGTGACCCAGGGTTTCAAGGCGATGCCGCCGCGTGGTTTGTGCATGGACTGCAGTGCCGAGGATTACCGAGCCATCATCCAGTGGATGAGCGAGTGAACCCGGTCCATAACTCTTTAACCCTTAGCCGTAGTTGGATTAGCTGATGAACAAACTGATCGTGAGTCTGCTGTTGACCTTGGGGATATCCGGCGTAGCCCACGCCGCTGGCGATGCCGCTGCCGGTCAGGCGAAGGCGGCCGTATGCGGAGCCTGCCACGGCCCGGATGGCAATAGCATGGCGCCCAACTTTCCGAAACTGGCGGGCCAGGGCGAACGTTACCTGAACAAGCAACTGCACGACATCAAGTCCGGCAAGCGCACGGTGCTGGAAATGACCGGCCTGCTGACCAACCTGAGCGATCAGGACCTGGCGGACATCGCGGCGTATTTCGCCAGCCAGAAGGGCAGCGTCGGCGCTGCCGATCCGAAACTCGTGGCCCGTGGTGAAGCGCTGTTTCGTGGGGGTGACTTGAACAAGGGGCTTCCAGCCTGCACCGGCTGCCACTCGCCTGACGGCAAGGGCAACGCGGCAGCCGGCTTCCCACACTTGGGCGGCCAGCATGCCCAGTACGTAGGCAAGCAGTTGACCGACTTCCGCAAAGAAGAGGGTGGCCGGACCAACGACGGCGATACCAAGCCGATGCAGAGCATTGCGAAAAAGCTGAGCGACGAAGATATCGCTGCGGTATCCAGCTACATCCAGGGCCTGCACTGAGGCCTTTGGCTGGCGTTGCAAGGGGCGTACATCCCTTGCAACGTTAACGCTCGATTAATCTGTCGATGCGAACATCAAAAGGGTGGCTTTGGCCGCCCTTTTTTGTGGCCGCTGCCGTTACACTAGAGAACTTGAACCCGCCACGGTCTGTCTTAGAAACAGGCCTCGCGAGGCCCCCTCATTGTCCAGGAGTAAAGCATGCGTAATCTGATCATCAGCGCCGCGCTCGTCGCCGCCAGCCTGTTCGGCGTAACTGCCCAAGCGGCTGAAAAGCCTGCCGCACCTTATGTCGAATTGACCAACCCCGTTCCGGTGGCGGCGCCTGGCAAGATCGAAGTCGTGGAGCTGTTCTGGTACGGCTGCCCGCATTGCTACGCTTTTGAACCGGTTATCAACCCATGGGTCGAGAAACTGCCTTCGGACGTTAACTTCGTGCGTATCCCCGCCATGTTCGGCGGCCCGTGGGATGCCCACGGCCAGATGTTCCTGACACTCGAGGCCATGGGCGTCGAGCACAAGGTCCACGCCGCGGTATTCAACGCGATCCAGAAAGAAGGCAAGAAGCTGGTCAAGAAAGAAGAGATGGCCGATTTCCTCGCCACCCAGGGCGTCGACAAAGACAAGTTCCTCGCCACGTTCGACTCCTTTGCCATCCAGGGCCAGATCAAGAAGGCCCGCGAGCTGGCGAAGAAATACGAGATCACTGGCGTACCGACCATGGTCGTCAACGGCAAATACCGCTTTGACATCGGCTCCGCCGGTGGCGCAAATGAAGCCCTGCAACTGGCCGACCAGCTGATCGCCAAAGAGCGAGCGGCCACCAAGGCTGCTGCCAACTAAGCGCGGCCCACGCCCATGGCCCGCTGGAGCACCGAACGCATCGTTGGCCTGCATGAACCGCGGGTCAACGAGCATCATGTCTTGTCCACGGGCCTGCCTGGCGACAGCCGCTTGCGGCTGCTCAGCTTCAATATCCAGGTGGGCATCAGCACCGAGCGCTACCGGCATTACCTGACTCGCGGCTGGCAACATTTGCTGCCGCACACCGGGCGTGCCGGTAACCTGCAGAAAATCGGCGACCTGCTCAAGGACTTCGACCTGGTGGCCCTGCAAGAGGCCGACGGCGGCAGCTTGCGCTCAGGCTACGTCAATCAGGTGGAACACCTGGCCCAATTGGGCGCCTTTCCCTACTGGTACCAGCAACTCAATCGCAACCTCGGGCGTCTCGGCCAGCACAGCAATGGCGTGTTGAGTCGCTTGCGCCCCTGGGCGATCGAAGATCATCCGTTGCCGGGACCCAAGGGCCGCGGGGCGATCCTCGCGCGTTTCGGCGAAGGTCCCGAGGCGCTGGTCGTGGTCATGATGCACCTGGCGCTCGGGGCGCGTACCCGGACGATGCAGCTGGCGTACATTCGCGAATTGATCGGCGGCTACAAGCACCAGGTGTTGATGGGCGACATGAACACCCATGCCACCGATTTGCTGCAGACTTCGCCCCTGCGCGATCTCGGCCTGCTCGCTCCACAACTGGAAGCGACATTCCCCAGCTGGCGCCCCCAGCGCTGCTTGGACCATATCCTGTTGAGCCCGACCCTGACCCTGGAACGTGTCGAGGTGCTGGCCCAACCCATTTCCGATCACCTGCCGGTCGCGGTCGAAATTCGTTTGCCGGGTTCGCTCACGGCCGATGCGTTTCCCGCGCTGAGTCCTGCCCCTCGCGGATCCGATGAATGAGCGACGACGCCGAACGCTGGAGAGAGAAGTACCTCAAGAGTATCGAACAGCAGGAAAAGCTTGAGCGCCGTTGGGAGGCTCGGCTCGACTTGCTGCGTCGTGGCCTGGTGCGCAGCACCCTGGCCGCCGAGGGCACTGACAGGGCTGTCGATCAATGCATGAAAGAGATGCGCGAGGTGGTACGCACCAATGACATGGATGCCGGCCTCGCTGCCCTGCTGCCGCGCCTGGAGAAAGCCGTACTCGATTCCGAGCAGCGCCGCGAGACCCGGGTCGAGCAGACGAGCGCCGCGTTGACCGCCCTGGTTGCCCAGTTGCAGAGCCTGCCGCTGCCCAAGGAAGTCAGGCGGCCGCTGAAGAAATTTGCCAAGCAACTGGAGGATCGGGCCGGCCAGGCTCGGGAGATTCCGCTGCTGCTCAGCGAATTGAGCGGCTTGCAAGGCAAGGCACTCAGTGCCCTGGATGCCCCTGTCGAACCGAGTCGCCCCGGCCTGCTGCAACGGCTGTTTGGTGGCCAAGGCCATGAGGACGCGACACCCCAGCCCCAGCCCCAGCCCCAGCCCCACGACCCTGCCCAGGCCCGCGTGGCACCTGCGTCAGAAATGGCCCTGCCCGTAGCCGTGGCGCCGGCAACGGCCGCAGAATCCGTCGCACCGGCACCGGCACCGGCACCGCAGCCCTCGGTGGCGGAGCAAGCGCCTGCCTTGGAGACAACGCCCGAACCGGTTGCCCCGACTGCACCGCAGATCGAGATCGTTCCAGCGCCCGCTCCAGCACCGGCAGCCGAAGTGGTTCAGCCCGCCAGTGAGTCGGACGACCAGGCAACCGAGCCCGCGCCGCTGCTGACGCCGCTCGCCGAAGTACCCCCGGTTGTGGTGCCCGCACTCGAGAATCCCGACGAGCTGATGCCCGAGGAGCCTGCCCAGGCCCTGCCCGCCCCTTCGCTACCGCCTGCGGAGCTCGACGAGCCCCTGGAAGGCGCCGATGTGGCTGACGCCCAGTACGCCCTGCCCGACTCGCCGGAGCCATCCTACAGTTCGGTCGCCAAGCATATCGAAGACACGCTGTTGGGCCTTTTGGGCGACCTGACCTTGCCCGAGCGTCATCGACCACAAGCCGAAGCCATGTGTGAGCGTCTGCGCAATGGCTTGAACTGGTACGAGTTGCTGCCGATCCTCGATGATCTGGCCGTACTGATGCTGGCCATCACGGACACCGGCCAGCATGAATTCGAGGCGTACTTGCAGCGCCTCAACGATCGGCTCGAGTCATTCCAGAGCAGCCTGCAGGCCGCCAGTGAAGACCACGCCGAAAACCTGTCGGCCTCCAGGGAAATGGATACCCAGATTCGCGAGCAGGTGGACGGCCTGCAAAGCAGCGTGAAGGAGGCCGATGACCTGGAAGGCCTCAAGCAGGTGCTCGAGAATCACCTCGAAGGCTTGCTCGGTACGATGGACCACCACCGCCAGCAACGTGATCAACGTGAGCAGGAGGTCTCGGCTCGCCTGAAAAGCCTGGCCGATCGCGTTGCGCTGATGGAGCAGGATGCCCAGGTCGTGCGGGAGAATCTCGAGGAACAGCGGCAAAAAGCCCTGATTGATCCGCTCACCGGGCTGCCCAACCGCGCCGCCTGGTCCGAGCGTCTGGAACATGAAGTCGCCCAGTGGCAACAACACGGCAACAGCTTGCTGCTGGCCATGCTCGATCTCGATCATTTCAAGCGCATCAATGACAACTATGGCCATCTGGCCGGTGACCGGGTGTTGAAACTCATCGCCTCGGTCCTGCGTAAACGCCTGCGTAGCGGCGATTTCATTGCGCGTTTTGGGGGCGAGGAGTTTGTGCTGCTGGTGCCCAATACCTCCCTGGCTGCTGGCGCCAAGCTGGCCGAGGCGCTGCGCCTGGCCATCGAAGGCTGTCCGTTTCATTTCAAGGGCGAGCCGGTGACGGTGACGGTATCCATCGGCCTGACCGCCTTCAAACCCGGCGAACACAGCGACTTGGTGCTTAAAAGAGCCGATCAGGCGCTTTATCGGGCGAAAAGTTCCGGGCGCAACCATGTGGAATTGGGCTAGGGGGCTAATTGTTCCAATTTGTTTAATATCGCCGCGCGCACCGGATCATCGCGAGGCGATACGTTACACTGTTGCATTACTCCCAGTGCGTATTGCCTTCCGCCATGAAATTTTTCTCGCTCATTGTTTCTTTATTTATCCTGGCCGGCTGCGCCAGTGGCCCGCGACTCGACACCCGTCATCCTTCCGTCAACCATGACAACCGTATCCAATTCGTGGTGGTGCATTACACCTCGGCTTCCCTGGAGCGCTCGCTGGCCCTGCTGACTCATGGCGAAGTCAGTGCCCATTACCTGATCGGCGACGATAAAGGCGCGACCATTTACAAACTGGTGGATGAAAGCCAACGCGCCTGGCATGCCGGGGAAAGTGAATGGGAAGGCCGGACCTGGCTCAATTCCAGTTCCATCGGCATCGAAATCGTCAATCCGGGTTTTGTCGACACGCCTACCGGGCGCCTCTGGTATCCCTACAGCGAAGCCCAGGTCCAGACCTTGATCGTATTGCTCAAGGACATCATCCAGCGCAACGGCATCAACCCGCGCAGCATCATCGGTCACAGCGACATCGCGCCCCTGCGCAAACTCGATCCGGGCCCGCTGTTCCCTTGGAAGCGCCTGGCGCAAGCTGGTTTAGGAGTCTGGCCAGACGAACAGGCCGTCGCCCGCCAGCAGGCCGTCTTCACGCCGCAGCTGCCGCCTGCCGGTTGGTTCCAGGCCGAGCTGGCCCGCCTGGGCTACCCGACGCCGCAGACCGGCGAGTGGGACGTGGCCACCCACCATGTGCTGGCCGCCTTCCAGATGCACTACCGTCCGACCCGCTTCGATGGCACGCCGGATGCGCAAAGCGCGGCGATTCTGCAGGTGCTCAACCAGACAAAATAATGACGCCCGTCTGACGAATCGGGCCAAATCCAAATCAGAAGCTATAACTCATTGGTAACTTTCGGATTACCCATGATGACGGCCACCCGCGAAACCCTACACAGCTGGCTCCATCGCCCCGTTTTCCTGGCGATGGTGGCAACTGCCCTAAGTACCGTCCTGCTGCTGGCGGGGAGTCTGTTCGTGGTCGTGCAGCAGATCCAGCAGCGCGAAAGCGACCAGATGAATGCCCAGGGCGAGCGCTTTCTGCAGCGCCTGGAACAGCTTTTCGGGCAATTGCGTGAAAGCCTCGACGACTTGCAAAACCAGCCGTTGCGCGGATGCAACGACGACATGATCGCCACATTGCGACAGGTCAGCTTCAACTACCGTTTTGTCTACGAGGCGGCGTATATCGATGGCAGCGGCGTCTGCTCCAATCGTCCACGCCAGGGCGGCTTGTCAGTGACCCGCCCGCCCGACATCCGCGGGCCGACCTACAATTACTGGCTCAACACCACCACCGAGCCTGACGAAGACCGCGCCGCATTGATGCTGGGCCGCGGCAACTTTCGGGTGGCCACGTCCCGCGGGCATTTGACCGATGTGGTCGATTTACCACCGGGCAGCAGCCTGCTGGTTGTCCTGGATAACGGTAAACGGGCCATTCCCGTGCTCGGGACGGACCAACACTGGCCGCCGGTCGAACCTTGGCCACCGAAAAGCCACAATGCCTTGCAAGTGACGCAGAACCGGTTGATCTATCGGATGCCGACCGAAAGTCCGGTCTATCAACTGGTGCTTATCGCCCAGCGCAACGGTTTTAAGGTTCCGGCCAATGCCTGGTGGATGCTGCCCATCAGCCTGATGCTGGGCCTGGGGATTGGTTTCCAGGTGTTTCTGCTGGCGCGTCAGCGCCAGTCCATGGACGCCGAACTGCATGGGGCTATCCGGCGTGGTGAATTGCAGGTGCTTTACCAGCCTATTTTCGACCTGAGCAGCCGTAACTGTGTCGGGGCGGAGGCCTTGCTGCGCTGGCGACGACCGGACGGCACCCTGACCAGCCCGGACCTGTTTATCCCGATGGCCGAGAACACGGGGCAGATCCGCCAGATCACCGATTTCGTGCTGCAGCGGCTGTTCGATCAATTGGGCCAGCTGTTGCGGGCCAATCCGCAGCTGTATATCTCGGTGAATCTGGCGGCCTGCGATGTGATGGTGCCGCGTATTGGCGAAGTGATCGCCCGCCTGCTGGCGCTGCATCGCGTGTCGGCGCACCAGATTGCCTTCGAAGTGACCGAGCGTGGGCTGGTCGATGTGTTGGTCGCCCGGGATAACCTGCAATCGCTGCGCGACGTCGGGCATCAGGTGTTGATCGACGATTTCGGCACCGGTTATTGCAGCCTGGCTTACTTGCAAACCCTGCCGGTGGACTGCCTGAAAATCGACAAGGCCTTCATCGACGCCTTGGGCCACGATGCCGCCAGCAGCGGCGTGGCCCCGCATATCATTCGCATGGCCCATGCGCTGCAACTCAAGGTGATAGCCGAAGGCATCGAGCATGAAGCCCAGGCTTCCTATTTGAGCAGCGAAGGGGTGAGGTTCGGCCAGGGTTGGCTGTTTGCCCATGCCCTCAGCGCGGTTCAGCTCATTGAACTGATTACCCGTGGCCGGCGCCTGCGTGGTCGGCGCCTCGATGACGAAGCCTGAGTCTCAGACTGCCAGCGCCATGTAGAACTGTGTGCCCTGCCCCGGCCTTGAATAAACACCCATGCGCCCGCCGTGGAGCTGGACGATCTCCTTGCACAGCGCCAGGCCGAGGCCCGCACCCCCCTTCTTGCGTCCGACCTGGACGAAAGGTTCGAAGATCCGTCCCTGCTGGCCGTAGGCAATGCCTTCACCGTTGTCTTCGACGCTGATGATCACCCGCTCGCCATGCCGTCGGGCCTGCAAGCGGATCTGGCCGTTTTCGGCGGTGTGGCGCATGGCGTTATCGATCAGGTTATCGAGCACGCGATCCAATTGCGCAGCGTCGGCATGCAGGCGCGGGAGCGGGCCCTGGATCGCCACCAGCAGCTCGATACCCTTGGTTTGGGCCTGCTCGGCAAACCGCAACCGGGCCGCTTCCAGTAGATCGTCGATGGAGCAAGGCGCCAGGGTCAACTTCTGCAGGCCGTTCTGGTAGCGAGAGAAGTTCAGCAGGTCATTGATGAGCTGCATCAGTCGCTGCATTTCTTCTGTGACGGTGTTGAGCAGGTCGGCCTCGCGCGACTCTTCTGAAAAATGCAGGCGCTCCTGTAACAGGCCGAAGGCCATGTGCATGCCCGTCACGGGCGTGCGCAGCTCATGGGAGGCACGCAAGACGAACTCGCTGCGCACCCGTTCGAAGGCGCGCTGCTCGGTGACGTCATGCAGCACCATGACCGCGCCGAGAATGTGGCCCTGGGTATGACTGACCGGGGTGAGGCTGTAGGTGAGCACCCGCGACTCGCCATCCACTTCGACGCTCAGGTCTTCCGGCGCGCGCTCCAGGCTTCCACCGCGCAGCACCAGGTGCAATTCTTCATCCAGTTCAAGGCGTCCCAGCGCCTCGCCCAGCCCTTGGCCGAGGCGTTCCTCATCCCAGCCCAATTGACGCTGGGCCACCGGGTTGAGGTGCTCCAGCTGACCTTTGCGGTCGATCATCAGCAAGCCGTCGTCGATGCTGTCGAGCACGGCTTGCAAACGTTGCTGACCGGCGAGCAGCTCATCGACGTTGGTGGCCTGATGCTCACGCAAGGCCTCGGCCATGACCCCGAAGCGACGGGTCAGGAGATTCAACTCAGCGGCCGAGGACACGGGTAGCGTGACCTCGAAATTGCCTTGGCCGATGTCGTCCGCCGCCGCGGCCAGTACCTCGATCGGCGCGCCGAAACGCCGGGCAATGCCATGGGCCGTGATAAACCCGATGATCAGCACCGCAAACCCCACCAACCCCAGCAGTCCGGAAATCCACATTGCGCGCTCACGGGCGCGATCCTGGGTTTCACTGATGTTGGTCAGGGCCCGGCGATAGCCCTCGATCAGTCCATTGCGCAGCACATTGAATTTTTCGGTGAGGTCCTTGATGTTCGCGAGCTGGCTCGGCTGCTGGCGAGACGCGGTGAAGGCTTCAAAAAACTCAATGTAGTCGGCCTTGGCCCTGCTGAAGCTGACTGCCGCTTCATCCAGCCCCTGTTCGTGGGCGATGCCTTCGTCGATCAGCGCCAGGTATTGCTGCTTGGAGGCCTCCAGCACAGCCAGGTCGGGCTTGTCGTCGAGCATGATCATCAACTGATCGCCGAGCGTCTGGCGCAGCTTGAGGCCCAGGTCCAGCAGGATGAAGTTGTCGCGTACCGATTGTTCCTGGGTATTGGCCATCTGCATCACACTGACCAGGCCAAGCACCAATCCCAGCAGGGCCACGGTGATCAGGGCCGAGATACTGAGAAACAGTCGTGTGCGCAGCTTCATCGCCAGTTTCATAAGGTGTCGCTCACAGGTTGTACTGCTTGCGTTTGCGGTACAGCGTGGAGGCATCGATACCCAAGGTCTTGGCCGCCTGGT
Source organism: Pseudomonas sp. NFACC46-3 (assembly GCF_900114515.1). Classification (NCBI taxonomy): domain Bacteria; kingdom Pseudomonadati; phylum Pseudomonadota; class Gammaproteobacteria; order Pseudomonadales; family Pseudomonadaceae; genus Pseudomonas; species Pseudomonas sp. NFACC46-3. Next base: position 73,727 of record NZ_FOTH01000024.1, on the reverse strand, counting down.
CGAGGGTGTCGGCCGTGGCCAGCACCGCGCCGATGTGGGCTTTTTCCAATTCGTCGAGGCTCAGCGCGGCGCCGATGCGCGGCGCATTGTTGACCGGTTGCTCGGCCATGCCCAAGTGACTGATTTCGACTTTTTCCTGAGGGCAGATGATGCTGGCGCGCTCGACCACATTGCGCAGTTCCCGGATGTTGCCCGGCCAGCGATAGCCTAGCAGCGCTTCGCGCGCTTCGTCGCTGAAACCCCGGGCCGGGCGCGCGTATTCCTTGACGAAGCGGGCCAGGAAGCGGTCGGCCAGGGTCAGGATGTCTTCGGCGCGCTCTCGCAATGGCGGCAGGTGCAGGGTGATGACGTTCAGGCGATACAGCAGGTCTTCGCGAAAACGTCCGTCGCGCACCATGTCTTCGAGGTTGAGGTTGGTCGCTGCGAGAATCCGTACGTCGGCGCGACGGGTGACTGGATCCCCTACCCGCTCATATTCCTTGTCCTGGATGAAACGCAATAACTTGGGTTGCAATGTCAGAGGAAAATCGCCGATCTCGTCGAGAAACAGCGTGCCGCCGTCGGCCTGGTTGACCCGACCCAACGTACTCTCGCTGGCCCCGGTGAAAGCCCCACGGCTATGGCCGAACAATTCGCTTTCCATCAGTTCAGCGGTCAGCGACGGGCAATTGATGGTGACGCAGGACTTCTTCGCCCGCTTGCTCCAGCCATGGATCGCCTGGGCCAGCTCGCCCTTGCCGGTGCCGGACTCGCCGAGGATCAGGATGTTGGCGTCGGTGCTGGCGACCTGGCGCGCGGTTTCCAGGACGACTTTCATCGCTGGGCTGTGGGAGTCCAGGCCATCCTTGGGTTTGCGCACTTCCCCTTCAAGGGCTTCGAGCCTTGCCGACAGCTGGCGTACTTCCAGTTGCTTGGCGGTCGCCAGGCGCAATTGATCGGGGCTGCACGGCTTGACCAGATAATCGGCCGCCCCGGCCTGGATCGCATCGACCGCGGTATCGACTGCCGAGTGAGCGGTGACGATGACCACGCGCATCCAGGGCGCCTGGATACGCATTTGTGCCAGGACATCCAGGCCGTTGTCCTCCCCCAGGCGCAGGTCGAGGAAACACAGGTCGAACACCTGGCGTTGCAGCAGTGCGTCGGCCTGGGCGGCGCTGTTGGCGGTGGCGACGCTGTAGCCTTCGTCTTCCAGGCAGTATCGGAATGTACGCAGGATGGCGGACTCGTCGTCTACCAGCAGAATGCGGCCTTGGTGCTCAGTGGCGGATTCCATTTTTCCTACGCTCCTTTAATGAATGATGTTGGTTAGTGTCAGAAAAATCGGGCAAGTTGCATGGTCGATTCTGAGGGGATATTACTCATCAAGAATGGCCCTGTGGATGTCTGACTCCTAAAAGCCTGATTTGAGTTCCTTTTTTTACGAATCGTCCGGTTCGGACGGTTCGCATCGCTCATTCCGACAGCTGTGTCTGACAGCCAATTCAAAAACAATCTAACGACTTTTCCTGCTGATTCGTGCAATACGCACGACCGACGCCTGCGCCATCGTGCAGGATGCGCTCCCGGCATGTTGCACTTATTTATTAACTTATTGATTTTAAAGGTTTTTATCTGACAAAAAATCCTGGCACGGCGACTGCAATGCTCTGATCAACGTGGCGTAGCGCGCCTCAACCAGATCACCGCACTCGGGTGGGGAGGAATTCCAGGATGAATCGTCAAAGTGTCACTCAATTTGGCTTCGCCCACTTCAAAAGTGCCGCCCCATTGCGCCTCTCTTCCCTGCACGTCCAGCAGGGCGCATGGGCTGCCTTGGCGCTGCTGGTCACCCTCGTAACGGGCCAGCAATGGTTGCTCTGGTATCAGAGCCAACAGCCCCAAGCGCCGCAGGTTTCGATTCATCGTGCCCCACAGACCCATTTCAGTGCCGTCAGCAGCCTTGAAGAAGCGTCCGCTTCAATGCGCATGATGGATGTCGACCAGGCCCAGCCATTGAGCGCCATGCCGCGTGAAGAGCGCTGGGTGTTTTAACCCGATGAACCGGTCGTCCATTGCGCCGGAACCATCACCGCAAGACCTTCACTAAATAGAAAAGCGTAAGGAGAATCACCATGTTGAGCTGGGCAATTACCTTCCTGATCATTGCCATCATCGCCGCCGTACTGGGCTTCGGTGGTATCGCAGGCACCGCCACGGGCATCGCCAAGATTCTCTTTGTTGTGTTCCTGGTGATGTTCATCGCTTCCTTCTTCTTTGGCCGTCGTGGCCGAGGCTGACCATGAACGTTTCATTCAAAGGACTGGCTGCCGCCCTGTTGCTGGGCGGCAGTGCCATGGCAATGGCTGCCAATGACGGGCAGATGCGCGTCAACCAGTTGCTGCAGGCCGACGCGCAATATCGCGAGACCTGGCAGCACGTCGTGAAAAAAGAAGAACGTCTACCCGAATGGGTGATGAACCTGGCGGGCGATTCGGACCAGATGAATGCTGTCGAAGAAGATGGCGACAAGTATTTGGTGGGGCCGCTATGTGAAACCCAGGCAACGTGTCGCAGCAAGCGTCTGATCGTCGCCTTCAGTTTCGACAAGGACGAAGCCTATGCCATGTTGGTGGAAGTCCCTGCGGGGCTGCCAGCCGACAAGTCCCCGACGCGGCATGCCGACTACCGATTCCTCGGCAAGCCCGATGAAGGTATGCAGAAACTGTTAATGGAACAACTCAAGAAAGATCCGAACTGGTACTGATTCTGAAAATGGGAAAAGCAGCCCTGCTTTTCTCTGCTGCACAGCCCGAGGAGGGCCGGTGCATGACCAAGGGGCTGGGACGTTCTGACTGATGAGAGTCGGAGTGACCTACGGGCACAAGGGGTGCCTGCGAAAGGGCCGGGTCAGGTAAAAGCTGCGACGCAAGTTCGCAAAGCCATCGCGGCTTGGCGAGCTTGCGTAGAGCTTCTTGTTCGCAAAATGCGTGCGCCAGAGCGGTGGGTGGATTGGCCGCGGCAAGTCCCTCGGCGATGCGGCATTTTGTCTCCTTCCGCCGATTTATCCCCCTTTGCCCAACCGTATATCGGAGAATGCCGAGGTAATTTCTCCCATGGGCCGCGTTTTGAGTCGCTGCCGTTTCATCGGTTCCCCACACTTGCGAGAGAAAGCCCAGCTACGCTGAAACGGCCGGTTCACGGCACTTATGCCTGCATAAATGTCGCATTCGAACCGCTTGGAAGGCGGGTTTCGTTTGAAAAATCTCATGCCGATTCGGCATGGGGTAGGCGTTTATGGCATTAGACGAGCCCCCCTTGCATCGCAATAGTTGCGCCTTTTTTCGCCTGCCAGTAAGCCGCTAACGCGCTCGGGGTGACCTTATACGGGGGCAGGGGCATGAGTGTTTTTCGTCATCGACGATCCATTCGCGCCACTGTCCGAGTCCAACTGAAGTAAGGGTAACAATATGAAGAAGGCACGACTAAGCCTCGCCTGGCAGATCCTCATCGGTCTGGTGCTCGGGATTGCATTGGGCGCTCTGCTCAACCATTTCAGTGCCGAGAAGGCCTGGTGGATCAGCAATGTGCTGCAACCGGCGGGCGATATCTTTATCCGTCTGATCAAGATGATCGTGATCCCGATCGTGATTTCCTCGCTGATCGTCGGCATCGCCGGGGTCGGTGATGCCAAGAAGCTCGGGCGCATCGGTCTCAAGACCATCCTTTACTTCGAAGTCGTCACCACCATCGCCATCGTCGTCGGCCTGCTGCTGGCCAACTTCTTCCAGCCGGGCAGTGGCATCGACATGAGCACCCTGGGTACAGTGGATATCTCCAAGTACCAGGCCACGGCCGCGGAAGTCCAGCATGAACATGCGTTCATCCAGACCATCCTCAACCTGATCCCGTCGAACATCTTCGCCGCCGTTGCGCGTGGCGAGATGCTGCCGATCATTTTCTTCTCCGTATTGTTTGGCCTGGGCCTGTCCAGCCTGCAATCGGACCTGCGCGATCCGCTGGTGAAAATGTTCCAGGGCGTGTCGGAAAGCATGTTCAAGGTCACCCACATGATCATGCAATACGCCCCCATCGGCGTGTTCGCCCTGATCGCGGTGACCGTTGCCAACTTCGGTTTCGCGTCGCTGCTGCCGCTGGCGAAGCTGGTGATCCTGGTTTACGTCGCCATCGCCTTCTTTGCCTTCGTGGTGCTGGGCGTGATCGCCCGCCTGTTCGGCTTCTCGGTGCTCAAGTTGATGCGCATCTTCAAGGATGAGCTGGTGCTGGCCTATTCCACCGCCAGTTCCGAAACCGTGCTGCCACGCGTGATCGAGAAGATGGAAGCCTACGGCGCGCCGAAAGCCATCTGCAGCTTTGTGGTGCCCACCGGTTATTCGTTCAACCTCGACGGTTCGACTCTGTACCAGAGCATCGCGGCGATTTTCATCGCCCAGTTGTACGGCATCGACCTGTCCATCAGCCAGCAATTGCTGCTGGTGCTGACCTTGATGGTCACCTCCAAAGGCATCGCCGGTGTGCCGGGCGTGTCGTTCGTGGTGCTGCTGGCGACCTTGGGCAGCGTGGGCATTCCGCTGGAAGGCCTGGCCTTCATTGCCGGTGTGGACCGCATCATGGACATGGCCCGTACTGCGCTGAACGTCATCGGCAACGCCCTGGCCGTGCTGGTCATCGCTCGCTGGGAAGGCATGTACGACGATGCCAAGGGCCAGCGCTACTGGAACTCCCTGCCGCACTGGCGCAGCAAGGAGCCGCTGCCGGCGGGGGAACCCTCCAGCCATTGATGCGCCTATCCCCCTGTGGGAGCGAGCTTGCTCGCGATTGCGGTGTGTCAGCAAACATCAATACTGACTGAGCCGACGCCATCGCGAGCAAGCTCGCACACAGGGGGCTGCAGTGACTATTAAACCCCGGAGCAATCCGGGGTTTGTCGTTTCTGCCAGCCCCGCTATCATTCGCGGCATCTTCGGGGGATTTAACTGATGCTCAATGGCCTTTGGCTTGGCTTCTTTATCGTGGCTGCCGTGTCGGCGCTGGCGCAGTGGTTGATCGGCGGCAACGCCGGGATCTTCGCGGCCATGGTGGAAAGCATTTTCGCCATGGCCAAGTTGTCGGTGGAGGTCATGGTCCTGCTGTTCGGCACCTTGACCCTGTGGCTGGGCTTCCTGCGCATCGCCGAAAAGGCCGGCATCGTCGACTGGCTGGCCAAGGCCCTCGGGCCGCTGTTCTTGCGCTTGATGCCGCAAGTGCCTGCCGGCCACCCGGCGATCGGCCTGATCACCCTCAACTTCGCCGCCAACGGCCTGGGACTGGACAACGCAGCCACCCCCATCGGCCTCAAGGCCATGCGCGCCCTGCAAGATCTCAACCCCAGCCCGACTATCGCCAGCAATGCGCAGATCCTGTTCCTGGTGCTCAACGCCTCGTCGCTGACGCTGCTGCCGGTGACGATCTTCATGTACCGCGCACAGCAAGGCGCGCCGGACCCGACCCTGGTGTTCCTGCCGATCCTGCTCGCCACCAGCGCCTCGACCCTGATGGGGCTGCTGTCGGTGGCGTTCATGCAGCGCCTGCGGTTGTGGGACCCGGTGGTGCTGGCTTATCTGATCCCGGGTGCGCTGGTGCTGGGTGGTTTCATGGCGCTGCTGGCAACGCTTTCGGCCACGGCGCTGGCGGGGTTGTCATCGATCCTGGGCAACCTGACTCTGTTTGGCCTGATCATCCTGTTCCTGGTGGTGGGCGCGCTGCGCAAGGTCAAGGTGTACGAAACCTTCATCGAGGGCGCCAAAGAGGGCTTCGACGTCGCCAAGACCTTGCTGCCGTACCTGGTGGCAATGCTTTGTGCCGTGGGTGTACTGCGCGCCTCGGGGGCGCTGGATTTCGGCCTCGACGGCATTCGGCACCTGGTGGAGTGGGCCGGCTGGGATACGCGTTTCGTCGATGCCTTGCCGACCGCCATGGTCAAGCCGTTTTCCGGCAGCGCCGCCCGGGCGATGTTGATCGAGACCATGAAGACCTCCGGCGTCGACAGCTTCCCGGCCCTGGTGGCGGCGACCATCCAGGGCAGCACCGAGACTACGTTCTACGTGCTGGCGGTCTATTTCGGCGCCGTGGGCATCCAGCGGGCACGCCATGCCGTGGGGTGCGCGCTGCTGGCGGAGTTGGCCGGGGTCGTGGCGGCGATTGGCGTTTGCTACTGGTTCTTCGGTTGACCTGAGTCTTCCCGCCGCCTCTAGGGTTGAGTCGGCGTTGCGAAACGCTGGCCTTGCTCCAATGTCCAGGCCACCACTTCGGCCGTCAGCCGGTCGCCGGCCCGGCCAAAGCCGTCCACCACCGCCGGTACTTTCACATCGCTCAACGGCTGGCGCACTTCAAAACGGCGACTGGCCAGGATGCGCTGGTCGAAGCCGCGCACCAGCAGCGCGTCCAGGCGAATCACCACGCTGGCCGCAGTGCCCTGGTATTCGGTCTGGAACGCCTGCAATTGCCCGCCCAGCTCCAGATCCGCTTGCAGGTTGCTGTCGGCGACGCTCAACAACCTGACGCGTCCATCCTGGGCGAAGCCATCGAGCAAGCGGTTGCGCAGCAGCACGGGGGCTGGGTCGCTCCAGCGCGAGGCGGCGTAGCTGCTGAACAGGTTGCCTTGGGGAATGACCGCGATTTTCGGGCTGTTGAGCACTTCGCTGGCCTGGGGGCTGGCCAGGCGCAGCGACCAGCTCACCGCCGGGCCCGCAGACGCCGAGGCCTGGGTGACGGGCAAGCGATACACATCCGAGGGTTCGGCCTTGGGCAAAATCGAGCAACCGCCCACCAGGAGCAATCCTGCCAGTAAGAGAATAGGGCGGATAAACCGGTTGCACGGCTTCATGGCGTGAACTCCTTGTCCTTGTCGTTGCCCAGCAAATAGCCGCTGGGGTTGGCATCCAGGCGCCGGGAGATTCCCCGCAGGGCGCTCAGGGTTTCGCGCAGTTCACGCACGGCTGGCGCCAGGGCATTGAGGCCCTGCATGCCGTTATTCAACGAATCGCGATTGTCGTTCAGCAGTTTGTCGAGGGTTGCCGTGCTGCGGGCCAGGGATTGCATGGCCTGGCCGGCACTACCGAACGCCTGTTTGCCCTGGTCGTTGAGCAAACCATTGGCGTTGCGCATCAACGCCGTGGTCTGTTCCAGCGTGGCGCTGGCCTGTTTGCCGATGGACGCCAGTTGCTGCATGGCTTGGCGAATATCGCCGCGCTGCTCGGCAATGACCCCGGTGGTTTGCTCCAGATGCTCAAGCGTCTTGCCCAGGCTTTGGACGTTGTCCGAGGAAAACACCTCATTGGCGTTGTGCAGCAGCAGGTTGATGCTGGTCATCAAGTCATCGCTGTTGTTGAGCAGGCGGGCAATAGGCGAGGGCGCGGCGATGATCACTGGCGGTTCCCCGTCGTGCCCGGTCAGTGCCGGGCTCTGGGGCGTACCGCCACTGAGCTGGATAATCGAGGTGCCGGTAATGCCGGTCAGTGCCAGCTTGGCCTGGGTGTCTTGCTTGATTGGCGTTTCCCCACTCAAGCGCACCTGCGCCAGAACCCGGCGCGGGTCGTTCGGGTCCAGGCGCAGGTTGACGACGTCGCCGACCTTGATCCCGCTGTATTCCACCGAGCTGCCCCGGGACAACCCGCTGACCGCCTCGTTGAACACCACTTCGTAGTACTTGAATTCGCTGTCCACGTTGGACTTGGCCAGCCACAGGCCAAACAACAGGGCGCCAGCCACCACAATGACGGTGAACAGGCCGATCAGCACATGATGGGCTCGGGTTTCCATGTCAAACCTCGTTCGATTGTGTAGCGGCCGATAACGCCGCGCGGCCGCGAGGGCCATGGAAGTATTCGTGAATCCAGGCGTCGTCGGTTTCCGACACCTTGTCGATGACATCGGCCACCAGGACTTTTTTCTGCGCCAGTACCGCCACCCGGTCGGTGATGGTGTAGAGGGTGTCCAGGTCGTGGGTGACCAGGAACACGCTCAGGCCCAGGGCATCGCGCAGTGTCAGGATCAATTGGTCGAACGCCGCCGCACCGATGGGATCGAGGCCGGCGGTGGGTTCGTCGAGAAACAGAATGTCCGGGTCCAGGGCCAGCGCACGGGCCAGGGCGGCGCGCTTGATCATGCCGCCGGACAGCGAGGCGGGGTACTTGTCTGCGGCCGAGAGTGGCAGCCCGGCCAAGGCCAGCTTCACCGCTGCCAGGTGCTCGGCGTCGGCCCGGCTGAGCCCGGCGTGTTCGATCAGCGGCAGGGCGACGTTTTCTGTCACGGTCAATGATGAGAACAGCGCGCCTTTCTGGAACAACACGCCAAAGCGCCGTTCCACTCGTGAACGTTGTTCCGGGGGCAGGCTCGGCAAGTCCTCGCCGAACACCCGCACGGAACCTTCGCTGGGCCGGTTCAGGCCGACGATGCTGCGCAGCAGCACCGATTTGCCGCTGCCGGAGCCGCCGACCACGGCAAGGATCTCGCCCTTGTACACGTCCAGGTCGAGGTTTTCATGCACGCTCTGGCGGCCAAAGCGATTGCACAGGCCGCGCACTTGAATCACCGTCTCGGTGGGCGGTCGCAAGGGTTGGCTCACCAATTCATCTCCATGAAAAACAGCGCGGCCACGGCATCGAGCACAATCACCACGAAAATCGACTGCACCACGCTGGACGTGGTGTGAGCCCCGACCGATTCGGCACTGCCACTGACCTTGAAACCTTCCAGGCAACCCACGGCAGCGATCAGGAAGGCAAAGATCGGCGCCTTGACCATCCCCACCAGGAAATGCTGCACGCCAATGTCCGACTGCAACAGCGTGAGGAACATGGCCGGTGAAATACCCAGCGACAAAGCGCAAACCACGCCGCCACCGATAATGCCCGAGAGCATGGCCAGGAAGGTCAGCATCGGCAGCGCCACCAACAGCGCCAGTACCCGTGGAATCACCAGCAACTCGACCGGATCGAGGCCCAGGGTGCGGATCGCGTCGATTTCTTCGTTGGCCTTCATCGAGCCAATCTGCGCGGTGAACGCGCTGGCGGTGCGGCCCGCCATGAGGATCGCCGTCAGCAACACGCCGAATTCACGCAGGAACGAGAACGCCACCAGGTCCACGGTAAAGATGCTGGCGCCGAAATCGGCCAGCACCGTTGCGCCGAGAAAGGCCACCACTGCGCCCACCAGGAACGTCAGCAGGGCGACGATGGGGGCTGCGTCCAGGCCGGTCTGTTCGATGTGAACGACCATCGCTGTCATGCGCCAGCGCCTGGGGTGAAACAGGTTGCGGGCCAGGGTTTCCAGAATCAGGCCGACAAAACCCAGCAGTTGCAGGGTGTCTTGCCAGACTTTTTCCACGGCGCGGCCGATACGGGTCAGCAGTTGTGTCAGCACGCTGACCTGCGGCTCTTTCACCGGCACACAGAAGTCCGTCAGCGAGCAATAGACCGTCTGCAACAGCGCCCGCTCGGCGGCCGGCAAGCTGCAATCGGGGTGCTCGGTGGTCTTGCCCAGCCGTTCGGAGCCCAGCAGTTCCACCAGCAACGAAGCCCCGGCAGTGTCGAGGGCGCCGAGGCCGTTGAGATCGATCAGGGTGTGCTCGTCGTAGTGGCCGCTCAAGGATTCGCTCAAGCGCTTGAGCTGCGCGTAATGGGCCAGCGTCCAGTCGCCGCCGACCCAGAGTCGGGCCGGAGAGCGAGACGTGTCCAGCCGGGCTGTGCCAGTGTGGGATCCGAGGGTCATAAGCTCCATGCTCGTTCGACTTGAACAGCGCTACCTAATAGCACGACCGCCGTTATTTTGCCTCGGGTGCGTCAGCGCTCACGTTGAAACGCAACACGCCGATCATCTGACCATTTTCCGTCAGCACCCGCACCTGCCATTTGCCCGTCGGGTCTTGCGGGAAGTTCTGCTTGTGGGTCCAGGCGCGATAGCCTTCCTTGCGCCCGCCGTGGATGTCCAGGGCGATGCGGTCGACTTCTTTACCGTTGAACTGCCAGACGTGATAGATCCGCTCGTCGAGCCCACGTGGCGCGTTGATCGCGGTGTAGGCGTACAGGCCGTTGCCGCGAATCTGGGCCGCGCTGACTTCCTTGAGGCTGGCGCCCGGCGTGCGATCTTCCAGTTGGGTGCTGATCGCCACTTCGGTCATCCACAGCGTGGCCGGTGGCACCCAGGAGCGCAGCACCCAGCCGGCGGCGCCAATCCCGACGGTGATACACAAAATGGCGAGGGCGTTGCGCACGGTGCGGATCGGGAAGATCGAGGCCAGGCTGGGAAACGACAGCAGCATCGCAATGCCCAGCGCCAGCTTGAAGCTTTGGTCGGTGGTCAGGTGCAGGATCACCGGCAGCGCGGTGAGCAGGGCGGCGAATAGCGTCAGCGTGTGCAAGGCCAGGAACGCCCAGCGCCGAGGCGCCAGCCATTTGTAGTACAGCGGGTCGGTGATCGAGATCAGCGCCGCGATCGTCAGCAGGCCGGTGAAAAGCAGTTGGCTGCTGTTCCAGGTGGTGGTGATGAAGAAAAACGGCAGGACGAAAAACAGGCTTTCCTGGTGAATCATCTGCGTGGCGTAGCGCAACAGCGGCTGGGGGATTTCCCGTTTGAAAATCCGCGCGAACAGCCGGGTCATGCTGTTCTCGACCATCAGCCAGAGCCAGCTCACCAGCATCATGATGGCGATCCAGGTCGCCAGGCCCTGCTGGCGATCCACCAGCATGAAGCTGCCGACCCCGGAAATGAAGCCACCGAGCGCAATGACCCCTGGATAGCGCTTCATCAATTCAAGGAGGCGCTGGATATAGACCGTCAGGTTTTGCATTCGGTAGTTTCGCAGTAAGTCGTAGGAAATATCCCTGACAGAGTATCGTCAGGGCGGTGACATGGCGAGGATCGCGACGCGTGCCGTGATGCTCTTTTGTGGCGAGGGAGCTTGCTCCCGCTGGCCTGCGAAGCAGGCCCCAGCATTTATCCAGGTAAATCGCATCGCCCGGTTTGCGCCTGCTGCGCAGCCGAGCGGGAGCAAGCTCCCTCGCCACGGGATTTGAGTTGCCCTGGGCTGGAGTCATCGCGAGCAAGCTCCCCCAGGGCGGATCAACCAGATTCTGGTCGGGCCCGCCGACGCACTTGCCACACCACCAACCCAAGCAACAGCACCCCCAGCAGACCGCCCAGCCCCCAGACGAGCTCATCGTCACTGAGCAACGGCTTTTCGATGCGCAGGTAACCCGGGTCCTTGAGCAGTTCGCGCAGGGCCACGTTGGCCTGTTCCAGGCTCACCTCCTGCAGGCGCAGGGCCGGGTTGGCGAAACGGCCGTCTTCATAATCGCCCAGGGCGCCCCAGTAGTAATCGGCCAGTGCGCTGTTGCCTTGAACCGCCCAGGACTGATGGGCAATGGCCGCACGTTTGATGCGCACGAAATCGGCGGGGTCCAGGCCATCCTTGAGCAATCTCTTGCGCAGTTCTTCCAGCGCCTGTTCGGCTTCGGGCAAGTCTTCGCGGGACAGGTCCGCGTTCAGGCTGAAGAAGCCGACGCCGCCGAACACCTCGCGTTCGGTCCACGGCCCGTAGGACAAGCCACGGGCCAGGCGCAATTGGCGATAGAGCGCCCAGTCCAGGTAATCCTTGAGCAGGTCGAAGGTTTCGTCATGCTGCTCATCCAGCACCGGCTCCGGGAACAGCCAATGAAGCTTGGCGCTATTGCCGACCAGGCCATGGATCAGGTTGCGCTTGGTGACCGCCTTGTAGCGGATCTGCGGCAGCGCCTCGTGTGGGCTGGGCTCCACCGGCTCGAGTTCGCCAAAGGCGCGCTCCAGGTAGGCCGGCAACAGTCGGTCGAGGTCGCCGACCACGATCAGGGTCATGTTGTTCGGTGCATACCAGGCCTTGCGCACTTGTTCGAGTCGGGCAAGGGTATGGCGCCCGACCTCGGCCCGTTCCGCGCAGCGCAGGCCCAGCTCAACCGCCAACTGGTTGCTGGCCTTGTGGCCCAGGTCCTGGTGATCGAGCCAGCGTTGCAGGTGGGTGTAGTGGCCGCCGTCCTCGCGTTCAACCACCCGCTTGGCCGCCTCCAGGGCTTTTTCATCGATGCGGGTGCGGGTCAACAGCGCCAGCAGCAGGTCCAGGATCTTGCGTTGATTGCGTGCCGGCGCCTCGATCACGAACGTGGTGTCGGCGTTGCTCGTGAAGGCATTCCACTCGCCACCCAAGGCCTGCATGCGCTCTTCCAGGCCGCCTTCACCACTCTCATCGACGCCGCTGAACAGCAGGTGTTCGAGCAGATGCGGCAGTTCCTTGTCGGCGCAACTGAAGTCGTCCAGGCCCACGCCGACCACCAAGCGGATCGCCACATGCCCGCGCTCGCTGCCCGGCTTGAGCATCAGCTGCATGCCGTTGGGCAACGTATAGCCTTCGACCTGGAACCGGTCCAGGGCGACCACGGGCAGTGAGCCGAGTAAAAGAAAGGCGAACAACAGACAACGCATAAGGGCTTCCTGGCGGCTGAGTGGAGGTCCATGGTGTCGGGCAGGCCGTCATCGGCGGATCGTCGCCCGGAGTCGGCTCGCTCCCCCTATCGAATCTATGCGGTATTCATGACAACGGGAGCAGGCGGGCCGGTGAACGGTTTCAGGCCCGAGCCAATGTTACTGACTGACCAATGCGCCAGTCGTTCACGGCGAATGGGTAATGTCGCTAATTTCATCCGCCGCCAGTGCGCCTATCTCGGCGGTCTCCAGGACCACATAGGCACTGCCGCAAAACAGCGAATTGAGGCGCCTCATGTCGGCAATCAGCTCCAAGTGAAGGGAGCTGGTCTCCAGGCTTTGCACGACCTTGCGCTGCAAGCGGCTGACGTGGGCATGGGCCATGCGCCGTTCCTGCGCCCGAAAGCGACGTTTCTCACGCAGCAACTGGCGGGCGCTTTCCCGGTCGGCACTGAGGAATACCGACAGCCCCAGCCGCAAGTTGGCGATCAAGTGACTGTGCAGCCCCGCCAACTCCTCCAGGCCCACGTCGGAAAAGGAGCGACGTTGCGAGGTCTTCTGTTGCTGGACCTTGCGCAACATGCGCTCGATCAGGTCGCTGGCGAGTTTGAGGTTGATCGCCAGTTCGATGATCTCCGCCCAGCGGCGGCTGTCCTGTTCGCTGAGGTCTTCACGGGGCATTTGCGCCATGTACAACTTGATTGCACTGCACAGCGCCTCGACGTCATCGCTCATGCGCCGCACGTCCTGGGTCACCGCGGTCTGCTGGCCGCGCAGCACGTCCAGCATGGCTTCGAGCATGTTTTCGATCAGGTCGCCGATACGCAGGGTTTCCCGGGCCGCGTTCGCCAGCGCCAGGCTCGGAGTGGCGAGGGCGGTAGGGTCCAGATGTCGCGGCTTGGCCGTGCCGTTGGTGTCCGGACGTTCTGGCAGCAGCCAGGCACAGAGCCGCGCCATGGGGCCGACGCTGGGCAGCAGCACCAGGCAACGCACGGTGTTATAGAGCAGATGGAAACCAATGACGGTTTCCTGGGGGCTGAAATCCAGGCTGTCCAGCCAGCCCACCAGCGGATCGAGTACCGGAATGATCAGCAACAGGCCGATCAGCTTGTACAACAGGCTGCCCAACGCCACCTGGCGCCCGGCGGCGTTCTGCATGCTGGTGCTGAGAAAGGCCAGGACGCCGCTACCAATGTTGGCGCCAATCACCAGGCCGATGGCCACCGGCAGGCTGATCACCGCAGCGCCGGCCAGTGTGGCGGTCAGCAGCACGGCCGCCAGGCTGGAGTAGGAGATCATCGCGAACATCGCGCCGACCAACGCATCGAGCAGGATGTCGCCCGTCAGCGAGGCGAAGATCACTTTCACGCCCTGGGCATGGGTGATGGGCGTCGCGGCTTCGACGATCAATTGCAGGGCCAGGATGATCAGGCCCAGGCCGATGCCGACCCGACCCATTTGCCCGACGCGGGTCTGTTTGCGCGACAGGAAAAAAATCACCCCGAGGAAAATCAGCAGCGGCGACAGCCACGACAGGTCGAGGGTCAGCACCCGTGCCATCAGCGCGGTGCCGACATCGGCGCCGAGCATGGTCGCCAGGGCCGGGGTCAGCGCCATCAGGCCCTGGCCGACGAACGAGGTGACGAGCATGGCCGTGGCGTTGCTGCTCTGGACCATGGCCGTGACCATGATCCCCGCGACAAAGGCCAGCCAGCGCCGGGACATGTTCTGGCCGATGACATGGCGCAGGTTCGAGCCATAGACCCGCAAGATGCCGGTACGCACGATATGCGTGCCCCAGATCAGCAGGGCGACGGCGGAGAGCAAATTCAGCAGGGTCAGCATGAGGAGCCCCCTGTTAGCGTCCCAAAGGGACAAATTGACGATGCCACATTCTTCTTTCTTGTACTTAAGCTGTAGTTGGCGAACGGTTCGGGCGCCAGCATTGCACAGCTAAAGAATCGTTTGAAACAAAACTGTCATAGAAATACGCCGACGATCTTGAAGCCTCCTATATCGATCAGGCGAGCGCGGGCCTGTGGGAGCGGGCCACTTTCATACCGGCATGAAAAAGGGGCTCCAAAGAGCCCCTTCATTCAAATGCCCCACGCCATTACTGACCCGGCATATCCTTGCGCAGTTTCACCGGGTCCTGCTGCTTGCGCTTGCGTGCAATCGCAGTGCGCATCTTGATGTTGATGGCTTCCACCGCCAGGGAGAACGCCATGGCGAAGTAGACGTAGCCTTTTGGCACATGCACGTCGAACGACTCGGCGATCAGCACGGTACCGACCACCAGCAGGAACGACAGCGCCAGCATCTTCAGCGACGGGTGCTTGTCGATGAACTCACTGATGGTCGCCGAGGCCAGCATCATCACCAGCACGGCGACGATGATCGCCGCCACCATCACCGGCACATGGGAAACCATGCCGACGGCGGTGATGACCGAGTCCAGGGAGAACACGATGTCGATGATCGCGATCTGGATGATGGTGTAGATGAAATTGCCGCCCTTGCCCGAAGGCGCCTCGTTGGTTTCATCTTCGCCTTCCAGCGCGTGGTACATCTCCTGGGAGCTTTTCCACAGCAGGAACAGGCCGCCGAAGAACAGGATCAGGTCACGTCCGGAGATGCCCTGGCCGAACACTTCGAACAGATCGGCGGTCAGGCGCATGACCCAGGTGATGGACAACAGCAACAGGATCCGCGTGATCATGGCCAGGGCCAGGCCGAAAATCCGGGTGCGCGCCTGCATGTGCTTGGGCATGCGGCTGACCAGGATCGAAATCATGATGATGTTGTCGATGCCCAGGACGATTTCCAGGGCGGTCAAGGTGAAGAAGGCAACCCAGATTTCCGGGTTGGTCAGCCATTCCATGTGAGTTCCTTTGAGCGAGTGTTAAGCCGCGCCGACGAGCGACGCAGCAGGCATTGCTTTTATAGAGTGCTGAACAGCGGAAAAATCCCCATCAGCAACGCGGCGAACATTATGCACAGGCAAACCAATACTGCCCACTTCAGGGTGAAGCGTTGGTGATCGCCGAACTCGATCCCGGCCAGCGCCACCAGCAGGTAAGTTGACGGAACCAGCGGGCTTAACAGGTGGACGGGCTGGCCGACGATCGAGGCACGGGCCATTTCGACAGCGGTGATGCCGTAGTGGCTGGCGGCTTCGGCGAGAACCGGTAACACCCCGTAATAAAATGCATCGTTAGACATGAAGAAAGTGAACGGCATGCTTACCAGTGCAGTGATGACCGCAAGGTAAGGACCCAGGAATTCCGGGATGACCGCCAGCAGGCTCTTGGACATGGCGTCGACCATGCCGGTGCCGGACAGGATGCCGGTGAAGATACCGGCCGCGAAAATCAGCCCGACCACCGCCAGTACACTGCCGGCGTGGGCCGCAACGCGATCCTTCTGCTGTTGCAGGCACGGGTAATTGACGATCATCGCGATACTGAAGGCCACCATGAACAGCACCGGCAGCGGCAACAGGCCGGCGATCAGGGTGCACATCAGGCCCAGGGTCAACGCGCCGTTGAACCAGATCAGCTTCGGACGACGGGCGTCCGGGAACTGGGAAACGCTGATTTCGCTGTGGTCGATTTCATCGCCCACCAGATGCAATTCACCCAGGCGAGCGCGTTCGCGTTTACCGTACATGTAGGCAATCGCCAGGATCGCCACCACACCGGCCAGCATCGCCGGAATCATCGGCACGAAGATGTCGGACGGATCGACATGCAACGCACTGGCCGCCCGGGCAGTAGGACCGCCCCACGGGGTCATGTTCATCACGCCGCCGGCGAGGATGATCAGGCCAGCCATGATGCGTGGGCTCATGCCGATACGGCTGTAGAGCGGCAGCATCGCCGCCACGCAGATCATGTAAGTGGTCGCGCCGTCACCATCAAGGGAAACGACGAGCGCCAGAACGGCGGTACCGACCGAAACTTTCAACGGGTCGCCCTTGACCAGCTTGAGGATCTTGCGCACGGCCGGGTCGAACAGGCCGGAGTCGATCATCAGGGCAAAATACAGAATTGCGAACATCAGCATCACCCCGGTCGGGGCGAGCTTGGTGATGCCTTCGAGCATCATCGGACCGATTTTCGGTGCAAAACCACCGAACAGGGCGAACAGGATCGGGATGATGATCAAGGCGATCAGCGCGGAGAGGCGCTTGGTCATGATCAGGAACATGAACGTGATGACCATGGCGAAGCCAAGGAAAGTCAGCATGGGAAATACTCCAGGCGTGGCGCGGCGGGCAAAGGCGAACTGGACAGGTCAGCGCAGGATGCGAAGCTCGGGACGGGCGGATGGAGTGGGTGCAGCGGGACGGGTAGCAGCGGACATCAGAATCACCATTGTTGTTGTTAAAAGGGCCAAACGAGCCTTGAAAGCTCGCTTTTGGCCGACCGGTCTTTTGCCGGAAGTGCGGTGATCCTAATCGCGCTAGCTTTCAGCAAGCTTTCGCAGGGTAAATGGGTGACGAGCCGCAGATGATGACCTATTAAGCAGCATTCCTGTGGCGAGGGGATTTATCCCCGCTGGGGCGCGAAGCGGCCCTGAAACCCGTCATTCTGCAATATCTGGAGAGTGCATTCTGTCCTTTTGGGCCTGCTGCGCAGTCCAGCGGGGATAAATCCCCTCGCCACAGAATCATGTCTCTGGTCTAAACAAAGCAATCAGGTGCTTGCCTTAAACACCGAAAGATCCAACGGCCGCACCGCCCCCATCCAGATTGCATGCTCGGTGTGGTCGATCAGGTCATCGCCGGTCTCCGGGTGCATGAAAATCACCAGCCCTTTGCGATTGAGCGCCAGCCACGGCAAGACCACGCCAATGTACTGCGGGTCGAACGCCAGCTGACAGCTCCAGTCCGGATGCGGTCCGACCGGGCGTTGATGGACGCGGCCCATTTTCAGCGCAAACAGTTGCGCCGCTTCCTCGCACAGGGCCCGCGCCTGGTCGAGGGTGTTGGCATCGAAATACACGTGGGCGTGGTAGCCCTTGATCCGCTGCATCTGTCACTCCTTGAAAAGAGGCCGAACCCTCGCCGTTTACCGCGGGTCAGAGCCTTTACAGGCGGGATTAAAGAGGAAAACAGCCATGAAAAACGCCGAAACCCCGGTCATCAAAGTGGTGCTCTATGGTGCCATGAGCAGCCTCGGCAGTGCGTTGATGGCTGAAATGCTGCGGCGCCAGCACGAAGTCATCGCCATTCTCGACGATCTTACTGCCCTGGCTCCACGCCCGGGCCTGCGGACCAAGACCGGTGATCTTTTCGATCCCGAGCGGGTCAAGCAAAGTGTTGCCGGTGCCAGCGCCGTGGTGTGTTTGCTGAACGCGCCGGGGTTGCCGATGAACAGCGAACAAGTGGAGCGCACACTGATTCCCGGCCCGGTGGAGCAAGTATTGGCCGTCGATGCACTGATTGCTGGCATGCAGGCGGTGAATATTCCCCGGCTGTTCCTGGTGGGCGACTTTGCGATGCTCGACGAGGAGCCGACGGACGACGATTTGCAGCGCCACGCCGCCGAAGAAGTGCTCGATGCCCTGAAGAACAGCACCTTGCAGTGGACCTTGATCAACGCCCCCTATGCCGCGCCAGGCTTGGGCATCGAGCATTTCAGCCAGGTCAGTACCAGCCTAGAACCCGGCATGGCCGAATCCCTGGAGCGGCTCAACCGGGTGGCGGTCGGCATCGCCGATGAGCTGCGCCTGAACCTGCATGTGGGCGAGCATGTCAGCTTTGTGGCCGCCCACTAGCTGTCGACATCCACATCCGTGGCGAGGGAGCTTGCTCCCGCTGGGCTGCGAAGCAGCCCCAAAAACATGGCTTTCGCCACGGCCTCAAACCGCAATCGAAGGCAACGGCAACCCCGTGAGCGATTCAGCACTGTTGGCCTGTTCTTCCATCAGCCAATCGACGAATTGTCTGATCAACACACCGCGCCGTTTACGCTGAGGCAAGACCACGTAATACCCCAGCCGCGACAGCACCGTTTCAGCGATCGGACGACACAGCAGCCCCTGGGCCAATAAGTTATCCACAAGGTGCCGCCAGCCGATGGCGACGCCTTGACCGCCAATCGCCGCCTGGATGAGTAGTGTGTAGTTGTCGAAGCGCAGTTGCCCGGGCGCCGGTGGTGACGTGATGCCCAGCTCGCGGAATACCCCACTCCAGTCGAACCAGCTGTTGCTGTTGCCCGCGCGCAGGTGCAGCAATGGAAACTCCGCCAAGGCCAGCGCGGACAAGGGCTGGGGACGATCCTTGAGCAACAGCGGGCTGCACACCGGAAAGACTTCTTCGCTGAATAGCCAACGACTTTCACCTTGTTTGAAGCGACCGTCGCCGAACAGCACGGCAACGTCGATATCGGTGCGCAACATGTTGTGGTTGCGCTCGCTGGTCACCAGGCTCACATCCACCTGGGGGTTGGCGGCGTGAAAGCGATGCAGGCGCGGCATCAGCCAATAGGCGGCGAATGCGAAGTCCGTGGCGACTTGCAGCACCTCATGCTGATGCTGGGCGGTGATTGCACTCAGCCCGGCATCGATGCTCTGCAAGCCGGCCTGGACCTGCTCGAACAGGATGGTCCCGGCCTCGGTCAGTTCGATCCCGCGATAGATGCGGTCGAACAACCGCGTACCCAGTTGCTCTTCCAGGCGCTTGATCTGCTGGCTGATGGCCGGTTGCGTGGTGCCCAGCTCGATCGCCGCCGCGGTAAAGCTTTGTTGACGTGCTGCGGCTTCAAAGGCACGGAACAGTTCCAGGGACAGGTTACCCAGGGCGTCATACATAAGCTGTGCTTATCCTAGTCATTATCCTGCATGGGCTTTACCCCAAAACCCGGGGGCTACATGCTCAATCGCAGCAATGTCGCATAACTGCCTACTATGGAATGCCGCGAATACATGAAGCGCAAGAACATTCTTTTCATCATGGCCGATCAAATGGCCGCGCCAATGTTGCCGATCTACGGTCCTTCGCCGATCAAGCTGCCGAACCTCTCGCGCCTGGCCGCCGAGGGCGTGGTGTTCGATGCCGCCTACTGCAACAGCCCGCTGTGCGCACCGTCGCGTTTCACCCTGGTGAGCGGCCAGTTGCCGAGCAAGATCGGTGCGTACGACAACGCGGCGGATTTCCCGGCGGACGTGCCGACCTATGCCCATTACCTGCGTCGCCTCGGCTACCGCACGGCGCTGTCCGGCAAGATGCACTTCTGCGGGCCAGACCAACTGCACGGCTACGAAGAACGCCTGACCAGCGACATTTACCCGGCCGATTACGGCTGGGCGGTGAACTGGGACGAGCCGGACGTGCGGCCGAGTTGGTATCACAACATGTCGTCGGTGTTGCAGGCCGGGCCGTGCGTGCGTACCAACCAGCTGGATTTCGATGAAGAAGTGGTGTTCAAGGCCCAGCAGTACCTGTTCGACCACATCCGCGAAGACGGTGACCAGCCGTTTTGCCTCACCGTATCGATGACCCACCCACACGACCCGTACACGATTCCCAAGGCGTTCTGGGATTTGTATGACGACAACGACATCCCTTTGCCGCAGACCCCGGCGCAAACGACGCTCGACCCCCATTCCCAGCGGCTGCTGAAGGTCTATGACCTGTGGGACAAGCCGCTGCCTGTGGATAAGATCCGGGATGCCCGCCGCGCCTATTTCGGCGCATGCAGCTACATTGACAGCAATGTCGGCAAGCTGCTGCAGACCTTGGAAGACACCGGTCTACTGGACGACACGATCATCGTGTTCTCTGGCGATCACGGGGACATGCTCGGCGAAAAGGGCCTCTGGTACAAAATGCACTGGTTCGAAATGGCCGCCCGCGTACCGCTATTGATCAGTGCCCCAGGGCAGTTCGCCAGCGGCCGCGTGGGCGCGGCCGTGTCCACCGCCGACTTGCTACCGACCCTGGTGGAGCTGGCCGGCGGCACGCTGGAACCGGGCTTGCCGCTGGATGGCCGTTCGCTGGTGCCCCATCTGCAAGGGCAGGGCGGGCATGATGAAGTCTTCGGTGAATACATGGCCGAAGGCACCATCAGCCCCCTGATGATGATCCGTCGCGGCCCGTGGAAATTCATCTACAGCGAAGATGACCCGTGCCTGCTGTTTGACGTGCGCAACGACCCCAAAGAACTGGAGAACCTCAGCCAATCCCCTGAGCATCAGGCTCTGTTCGCCGATTTTCTCGCCGAAGCGCGCGCCAAGTGGGACATTTCGACCATTCATCAACAGGTGCTCGCCAGCCAGCGCCGCCGCCGTTTCGTCGCCCAGGCGCTGACCCTGGGCAAACTCAAGAGCTGGGATCACCAGCCGCTGGTGGACGCCAGCCAGCAGTACATGCGTAACCACATCGACCTCGACGATCTGGAGCGCAAGGCCCGTTATCCACAACCCTGCCAAAACCAATAACGTAAGGGGCAAGCCATGCAAAAGTTATCCACAGTACTGACCGCTGGACTGTTGGCATTGAGCAGTGTTTCGGCCTGGGCCGAGCAAAGCTGCGAAACGGTGAAGATGGCCGACCCGGGCTGGAGCGATATCGCCGCCACCAATGCCATCACCGGTTTCCTGCTGGAGGGGATGGGCTACAAGGCCAAGGTCGACACCCTCGCGGTGCCGATCACCTTCGGTGGCCTCAAGGATGGCCAGGTGGATGTGTTCCTGGGTAACTGGATGCCGGCGCAGCAGGGCTTTTATGACAAGTTCGTGGCCAATGGCGACGTCACGCAGTTGGCCAAGAACCTGGACGGCACCGAGTTCACCCTGGCGGTCCCGGACTACGTCTGGGACGCTGGCGTGCATAACTTTGCCGACCTGAACAAATTCGCCGACAAGTTCGACAAGAAGATCTACGGCATCGGCTCCGGCGCCCCGGCCAACCTCTCCCTGAAAGAAATCATCAAGACCAATGATTTCGGCATGGGCGAGTGGAAACTGGTGGAATCCAGTGAGCAGGCGATGCTGGCGGAAGTCTCCCGGGCGGTGAAGAAACAGAAGTTCGTGACCTTCCTCGGCTGGACCCCGCACCCGATGAACGTGCAATTGAAAATGCACTACCTCAAAGGCGGCGAGAAATACTTCGGCGACACGGGCAGTGTCTACACCCTGACCCGCAAAGGTTATGCACAGGCCTGCCCGAATGTGGGCAAGCTGCTGACCAACCTGAGCTTCACCCAGGAAATGGAAAACAGCATCATGGCCGAGGTGGTGAACAACAAGGTCAGCAACGCCGACGCGGCCAAGGCCTGGATCAAGGCCAACCCGGCGGTCCTGGATAAATGGCTGGACGGTGTGAAGACCCTGGATGGCAAGGATGCGCTGGCGGTGGTGAAGGCCAAGCTCTGACCAACATGCTGCTCCGCGTGCTCTCCCTGAGTGACGCGGAGCACTGTGGCGAGGGGATTTATCTGTGGCGAGGGGATTTATCCCCGTTAGGCCGCGCAGCGGCCCCAAATTGCGTCGACTCGGTATGTCAGGTCAATTGTGTTCAGTCGTTTTGGGGGCGCTTCGCACCCCAGCGGGGATAAATCCCCTCGCCACAGATAATCTCCATGACCACAGATACAGGCCTGGCCACAGATAAATCCCCTGGCACAGGGAGAGCGGTGCCCTGTCCTGATACTCTTGCGCCAAACCCAGTCTTTGAGGCCCCATGGCAATCCCCACTCGCCATTCACTCTTTCCGTTCCTGAGCTGGCTGCCCCGGCAGACCCGAGCCAGTGTCGGCCGCGATCTTGTTGTCGGCCTGAGCGGTGCGATTCTCGCGTTGCCGCAGTCCATTGCCTACGCCCTGATTGCCGGTTTGCCACCGGAATACGGCTTGTATGCGGCGATCGTGCCGGTACTGATCGCCTGCCTGTGGGGCTCGTCGTGGCACCTGATCTGCGGGCCCACGGCGGCGATTTCCATCGTCTTGTACGCCACCGTCAGTCCGCTGGCCGTCCCCGCCAGCCAGGACTACATCACCTTGATCCTGCTGTTGACGGTGTTGGCGGGTATTTTCCAATGGTTGCTGGGGCTGCTGCGTTTCGGTGCACTGGTGAATTTCGTCTCGCACTCGGTGGTGCTGGGTTTCACCCTGGGCGCGGCGGTGGTCATCGCCCTGGGGCAGTTGCCGAACCTGCTGGGCCTCGACCTGCCGAACGAAGCCACGGCGTTGAGGGGGCTGCTGATGCTGGTCAGCCACATCGGGGCTGTGGATAAGCCATCGCTGCTGCTGGGCTTGGGGACCCTGGTCCTGGGCGTGGTGCTCAAGCGCTTGCTGCCGCGTTGGCCGAGCCTGTTGATAACTTTGGTCATCAGCAGCCTGGTGGTCTGGTTGTGGCCGGCGATGTTCGGGCATGTGGCGCTGGTCAGCGCTTTCGCCGGGCGCCTGCCGCCGTTCACGCCGCTGCCGCTGGACCTGGAGTTGATCCTGCGCCTGCTGCCCGGTGCCGTCGCGGTGGGCATGCTCGGGCTGGTCACCAGCCTGTCCATCGCCCGTTCGTTGTCGGTGCGTTCCGGGCAATTGCTCGACGCGAATCAGGAGGTGAGGGCGCAGGGGCTTTCCAACATTGTTGGAGGATTTTTCTCTGGGTCGTTGTCGGCCGGTTCCTTCACCCGCTCCGGCCTCAGCTATGAAGCCGGGGCCTGTTCGCCCCTGGCCGGGGTGTTCTCGGCCTTGTGGGTGGCGTTGTTCGCGGTGGCTGGCGCGAAATTGATCGCGCACATCCCGATCCCGGCCATGGCCGGCAGCATTCTGCTGATCGCTTGGGGGCTGGTGGACCATCGCGGCATCCGTGCGTTGTACCGCGTGAGCCGCGCCGAATTCGTGGTAATGGGCTTGACCTGCCTGGCCACACTGTTGCTGGAGCTGCAAACCGCCATCTATGCCGGTGTGCTGGCTTCGTTGTTCTTTTACCTCAAGCGCACTTCACAGCCGCGGGTGCACCATTCCCACGAAGGGGGGGCAGACATCCTACGGGTGGGTGGCTCGATCTTTTTTGGTGCCAGCCATTACTTGCAAGTCCGGTTGCAACGGCTGCAAGCGCCGCGGGTGGTGATTGATGCCCAGCAGATCAACTTCATCGATTATTCCGGGGTGGAAATGCTCCACCAGGAAGCCCGGCGCCTGCGCGGCCAGGGGCGTAGCCTGACGTTGCGCAAGGCCAGGCCGCATGTGGTGGAGGAGTTGAAGAAGCTGGAAGGGGCGCAGAATTGCCCGATTCTCTTCGAGGATTAACCGTGGCGAGGGAGCTTGCTCCCGCTCGGGTGCGAAGCGCCCGCAAACCTGTCATGTCGAGTATTTTAGGGCTGCTTCGCAGCCCAGCGGGAGCAAGCTCCCTCGCCACAGGGGGGTTAACCATGTCCCCGGACCAAACAGGGGGTCAGAGCGCCAACTGGCGGCGCAACTCCGCCAGCACTGGCGCGGTGTCCGGACGAACTCCACGCCACAAGAAGAAGGCTTCGCCCGCCTGCTCGGCCAACATGCCCAGGCCATCCATCGACACCGCCGCCCCATGCTCACTGGCCCAGCGGCAGAACGAGGTCGGTTCCTTGCCATACATCATGTCGTAGCAAACCGTCTTGCCGGGCTCGATCAGGCTGGCGGCAATCGGCGGCACATCCCCCGACAGGCTCGCGGAGGTGGCGTTGATGATCAGGTCCACCGGTTCTTGCAGCCAGTCGAACCCGCTGGCTGAAACCGGGCCCAGGGCGGCGAACAACTCGGCCAGCAATTCGGCCTTTTCCACCGTGCGATTGGCGATGATCACCGAGGCCGGCGCTTCGGCCAGCAGCGGTTCCAGGGCACCGCGCACCGCGCCGCCGGCCCCGAGCAACAGGATGCGCTTGCCCTTGAGACTGAAGCCGGCATTGACGGTCAGGTCCCGGACCAGTCCGGCGCCGTCGGTGTTGTCACCCAACAGGCGACCGTCGGCCAGTTTGCTCAACGTATTGACCGCCCCGGCCCGCTGGGCCCGCTCGGTCAGGGTGTCGGCCAGGCGGAAGGCGTCTTCCTTGAACGGCACCGTGACGTTTGCCCCACGTCCCTCGTGGAAAAATTCTCGGGCGCAACCGGCGAAATCCTCCAAGGGCGCCAGCAGCGTGCTGTAGTCCAGGGGTTGCCCGGTCTGCTCGGCAAACAGGCGATGGATCAACGGCGACTTGCTGTGGCCGATCGGGTTACCCATTACAACGTAGCGGTCCATGGACAATCCTCGTTCAGGCCGTCGCCAGCCAATCGCGATCCTGCAGGAAGTACTCCGTCAGCCGCGCTTCTTCGCTGCCCGGCTCGGCTTTCCAGTCGTAGCCCCAGCGCACTTGCGGTGGCAGGGACATCAGGATCGATTCGGTACGCCCGCCCGATTGCAGCCCGAACAGGGTGCCGCGGTCGTAGACCAGGTTGAATTCCACGTAGCGCCCACGGCGAAACTCCTGGAATTCCCGCTGTTTGGCGGTGAACGCATCGTGCTTGCGGCGGCGTACGATCGGCAGGTAGGCATCGATGTAGGCGTCACCGATGGCGCGGATGAAGGCGAAGCAGGTGTCGAAATCCCACGTGTTCAGGTCGTCGAAAAACAGGCCGCCAATGCCCCGGGGCTCGTTGCGATGCTTGAGGTGGAAATAGCTGTCACACCAGGCTTTGTAGCGCGGGTACACCTCGGGGCCGAACGGCGCGCAGGCCTGCTCGGCGACACGGTGCCAATGGACGCAGTCTTCCTCGACGCCGTAGTAAGGCGTCAGGTCGAAGCCGCCGCCAAACCACCAGACCGGCTCTTCGCCTTCCTTTTCGGCGATAAAGAAGCGCACGTTGGCGTGGGAGGTCGGCACGTGCGGGTTGTGCGGGTGAATGACCAGCGACACGCCCAAGGCTTCGAAGCCGCGCCCGGCCAGTTCTGGCCGATGGGCGCTGGCGGAGGGTGGCAGGCCGCTGCCGAAGACGTGGGAAAAGTTGACGCCGCCCTTTTCGATCACCGTGCCGTTCTCGATCACCCTCGTGCGACCGCCACCACCGGCCGGCCGGGTCCAGGCATCTTCGACGAAGCGAGTGCCGCCGTCTTCGGTTTCCAGGGCGGTGCAGATACGGTCTTGCAGGTCGAGCAGGTAGGCTTTCACGGCCTCGGTGCGAGTGGACATGACATCACCTTGATCAGGGCTACGCTACGCGGCGTATGGCGGGCCGGTGGCAAATGGGCGCACAGGATACCACCGCACTTGCCCACGCCACAGTTGACGACGGTCAAGCTTAGGAGTCCGATAGCAGGCTTGGTAAAAAGTCTTGTGGCGAGGGAGCTTGCTCCCGCTGGGTCGCGAAGCGGCCCCAAAACTTGCCGAATGCGCCGCATCAGGCACACCGCGCCGACGAATCACGATTGCTTCGCAGCCGAGCGGGAGCAAGCTCCCTCGCCATGGGTTTGTCGGTGGCCTTAAGTCAATAGCATCACTGCGACAAGGAGAAAGTGAAGATGGCCAAACGTATCCAGTTCAGTTCCCATGGCGGTCCCGAAGTGCTCGAGTACGTCGATTACTCGCCTGCCGAGCCCGGCCCGCAGCAGGTGCGCGTCAGCAACAAGGCGATCGGCCTGAATTTCATCGACACCTACTACCGCAGCGGCCTTTATCCGCCACCGGCGTTGCCATCGGGCCTGGGTGCCGAAGGCGCGGGCGTGGTCGAGGCGGTCGGCTCGGACGTCACGCGGTTCAAGGTCGGCGACCGGGTGGCGTACGGCAGCGGCCCACTGGGGGCCTACAGCGATGTGCATGTGTTACCCGAGGCCAATCTGGTTCATCTGCCCGAATCCATCAGTTTCGAACAGGCGGCCGGCGTGATGCTCAAGGGCCTGACCGTGCAGTATCTGCTGCGCCAGACCTATGAACTCAAGGGTGGCGAAACCGTCCTGTTCCACGCTGCCGCCGGTGGCGTGGGTTCCCTGGCCTGCCAGTGGGCCAAGGCCTTGGGCGTGAAGCTGATCGGCACCGTCAGCTCGCCGGAAAAGGCCGCCATCGCCAAATCCCACGGCGCTTGGGAAACCATCGACTACAGCAAGGAAAACGTCGCACAGCGAGTGCTGGAATTGACCGGCGGCAAGAAGGTGCCCGTGGTGTACGACGGGGTTGGCAAGGATACTTGGTTGACGTCGCTGGATAGCGTCGCCCCCCGAGGCCTGGTGGTGAGCTTCGGCAATGCCTCGGGTGCGGTGGAAGGGGTGAACCTGGGAATTCTCGCGGCCAAGGGCTCGCTGTACGTCACCCGCCCGACCCTGGCGACCTACGCCAACAACGCCGAAAACTTGCAGCGCATGGCTGATGAACTGTTCGGGATGATCAGCAGCGGCAAGATCAAGGTGGACATCAACCAGCGTTATCCCCTGGCGGAAGCGGCCAAGGCCCAGGCCGAGTTGTCGGCGCGGCGCACGACCGGGTCGACCATTCTCTTGCCATAAGCAAACAGCGCTTAGGGTGAGGAAGTGCCCTGTGGCGAGGGGATTTATCCCCGTTGGGCTGCGCAGCAGCCCCCAAAACAGACAACTCAATGTGTCAGGAGGATTGAGTTTGCTGCTTTAGGGCTGCTTCGCAGCCCAGCGGGGATAAATCCCCTCGCCACAGGGGGCTCCCTCAGCTCACCACAAAGACCTAGTCCGGGCGCACGACCTTGCCGGTCGCCAGGTCGCGAATCACGCTGGGGTTCTTGCGTCCACCGAGGTTGCCGCCAAGCACCAGGTCGATCTGCCCACGAAAGTACTGCTCGACCCGAATCCGCGTACGCGCCGCCGGGCGACCCTGGGGGTTGGCCGAGGTGGACACCAGCGGGCCGACCAACGAGCACAAATCGCGCACGGTGGGATGGTCGCTGACCCGCAGGGCGACGGTGTCGTGTACCCCGGTGATCCATTCCGGCAGCAGGTTCTGGTGCGGCACCAGCCAGGTATTGGGCCCCGGCCAGGTGCTGGCCATGCGGTCCATCCAGGTTTCGGGGAAGTCTTCGAACAGGAAGTCGAACTGGTGGATGTTGTCAGCCACCAGGATCAGGCCTTTATCGGGCAGCCGCGACTTGATCGCCAGCAGGCGTTCCACCGCCTCTTCGTTCCATGGGTCACAACCCAGACCCCAGACCGCTTCGGTTGGATAGGCAATCACCGCCCCGGCGCGAATTTCTCGCGCGGCTTGTTGCACACGCCAACTGTTGACCATGAAAGATTCTCCCGCAACGCAAATAAGGCTGTGGGCAGTTTACCGATCTTCCCCATAAAACCTAGCGCGCAAACCAGCGGCCGTTGTCACAGATGGCGCGTCCGTCCATCTCCAGTTCGGTCAACGCCGCCAGCACTTTGGGCAAGCCCCAGCCACTGGCCTCGGCCAGCGCCTCACTGCTCAGCGGCGCGGCATGCAGCAGGCGCAGCAGCGGATGGGTCACGGGCACGGGCTCCGAGGCCGGCGGCAACCGCTGCCAACCGCGCAGCGCTTCGAGGATGTGCTCGACGGTTTCCACCAGCGCCGCACCGTCGCGGATCAGTTGATGGCAGCCCCGGGCCCCGGGGTGGTGGATCGATCCAGGAATGGCGTACACCTCGCGGCCCTGTTCCGCCGCCAGTCGCGCGGTGATCAGTGAACCGCTGGCGACACTGGCCTCCACCACCAGCACGCCCAGGGACAAGCCGCTGATGATCCGGTTACGGCGCGGAAAGTTGCTGGCGTGGGGCGGTGCGTCCAACGGGAACTCCGACAACACCGCGCTGCCCTGGGCAATCATCGCGTCCGCCAGCCGACGATTGCGCTGTGGATAAAAATTTTCCAGACCGGTGCCCAACACGCCGACGGTGCGCCCGCCAACATCCAACGCCGCCTGATGGGCCGCCGCATCGATGCCCAGGGCCAGGCCGCTGGTGATGACAAAACCGGCCCCGGCCAGGCTTCGGGAAAACGCCGCCGCGGTGTCCATGCCGGGGCGTGATGCCCGCCGACTGCCGACCATCCCCAGTTGGGGTTTTTCCAGGATCGAGGTGTCGCCCGCGACGAACAGCAGCGGCGGCGCGTCGCTGATCTGCGCCAACAGCGCCGGGTAGTCGGGTTGGTCCCACATCAGTAAATGCTGGCCCGCACGCTCCAGCCAGGCCAATGCATGGGCGGCGCCGTCCCGCACATCCGGGTTGCGCCGCGCCTCGACACAGGCCAGCGGCAAGCCCAGCGCGCGCCAGGCGCTGGCCGGTGCACTGATGGCCTTGGAGGCCGAGCCGAAGGCCTCCATCAGCGTCATGAAACGTTTGGGTCCCAGCTCCGGCAAGCGGTGAAGGCGTAGCCGGGCCTCCAGTTCCGCAGGGGAAACCGGCGTAGATTCAGGTAATGACATGCGATCATCCTTGACCGTTATAAGTCCCGTACAAACCGGAACAAGCTGTGGATAACTCTGTTGGTAACTTGTGAGACCCGTTACGGATTACGGACCTTGTCGAGCACCGCCAACGAGCGCGATGCGTACAGCACCAGGCCATAGCTGAGCTTGTCGTAGGTGCGGAAAACCATTAGCAGGCCGGCCCGCTCATCGGGGATCTTCACCCGTTCGCCCGTGATGCGGTCGCGTACGGTTTCACCCGTCTTCATCACCGCCAGCACATTGCCTTCGGTCAGCCCGTCGCGCCGGCCCTTGTTCAGGGTGACCACGTCCAGCGCGCCGATCTGGGTCACGCCTCGCGGCACGTCCAGGATCAACCCGTGGATGTCCGATTGCGGCGCGCTGGGCATGAAGGTCGAATTGATCGAGCGCTCTTCGCCGCTGAACAGACGATCACCCAGGCGCACTTCCTGGGTGGTGCGTTGCAGGGCCAGGGTGGTGACATCGCCTTCGCTGGCCACCACTTCGCCGCCGCCGATGTCGTCGGCGTTGATCCCCAGGAACTCCTTGGTCTCGGGATCGGTGTAGACCTTGCCCTGGCGAAAGATGCCGTACGCCGTCTGGTTCGCATCGAACGAGCCACGGGCGAAGACCCTATCCCCCATGCCACTGAGCACCCGTTCGGCATTGCCGGCGACGATATAGGGGGCCTTGTTGAAATCCTCAGGCGTGTCGACGATGCGGTTGCTCAGCAGGAAACTGTTGATGGCTTGTAGCGGAATGCTCGGGATGGCGTCGGCCACTGGCGAGCTGCGAATGCGCGGCGACAGCTTGATGGTGCCCCGCGAAGTGCCGCGATTGAGGGTCAGGCGCGGCTGGCCGTTGACGTAGACCAGCGACAGGGTGTCGCCCGGATAAATCAGGTTGGGGTTTTCGATCTGCGGGTTGGCCTGCCAGAGTTCCGGCCATTTCCACGGCTCGCGCAGGTACTTGCCGGAAATGTCCCACAGTGTGTCCCCCGTCACCACCGTGTATTGCTGGGGAAAACCTTCCCGAAGTTGCACTTGCCCGTGCGCGATACCGGCCGAGGCCAGGAGCAGCAGGGCGAGTAGTGATTTCCTCATGCGGTGAATCCCTTTATTATGTGCGTTCGCGTAAAACGCCAGAGCCCCCGTGGCTCGCTTCTTGAGAGGTTGTGTCTCCGAAGCAACGTTTTACAACGGTAGCCTGCATCCCAAGACACGCCAGGCCAGCCACCCGACTTTACCTCACACGTGCATTTATCAAGCTTATGGCCATTTTGAACATTCTCGAATTTCCGGACCCGCGCCTGCGCACTATCGCCAAACCCGTGGCCGTAGTGGACGACGAAGTGCGTCAGTTGGTCGATGACATGTTTGAAACAATGTATGAAGCGCCAGGCATCGGCCTCGCCGCGACCCAGGTCAACGTGCACAAGCGTATCGTCGTGATGGACCTCTCCGAAGACCGCAGCGAGCCGCGGGTGTTCATCAACCCCGAGTTCGAAACCCTGACCGACGAGATGGACCAGTACCAGGAAGGCTGCCTCTCGGTGCCGGGCTTCTACGAAAACGTCGACCGCCCACAGAAGGTCAAGATCAAGGCCCTGGACCGTGACGGCCAGCCTTACGAACTGATCGCCGAAGGCTTGTTGGCCGTGTGCATCCAGCACGAGTGTGACCACCTCAACGGCAAGTTGTTCGTCGATTACCTGTCTACCCTCAAGCGTGACCGGATCAAGAAAAAACTGGAAAAACTTCATCGCCAGAATGCTTGATGCCCCCTTCAAAGGCTTGCCGCGGCAAGCCTTTTTCTTTTTGCGACTGCTTTGTAATTGAGAGCTACCCATGACTGAGCCACTGCGCATCGTCTTTGCCGGCACTCCCGAATTTGCCGCCGAACACCTCAAGGCCCTGCTGACCAGCCCCCACGAAATCGTCGCGGTCTACACCCAGCCGGACCGGCCGGCCGGTCGCGGACAAAAACTGATGCCCAGCCCGGTCAAGCAACTTGCGTTGGAAAACGGCCTCCAGGTGTTGCAGCCGCCGACCCTGCGCGATGCGCATGCCCAGGCCGAGCTGGCGGCACTGAAGCCGGACTTGATGGTGGTGGTCGCTTACGGCCTGATCCTGCCCCAAGTGGTGCTGGATATCCCGCGCCTGGGTTGCATCAACAGCCACGCCTCGCTGCTGCCGCGCTGGCGCGGTGCCGCGCCGATCCAGCGCGCCGTGGAAGCGGGCGATGCCGAGAGCGGCGTGACTGTGATGCGCATGGAAGCCGGCCTGGACACCGGGCCGATGCTGCTCAAGGTCAGTACCCCCATCAGTGCCGAAGACACCGGCGGCAGCCTGCACGACCGCCTCGCGCTCATTGGCCCGCCGGCGGTGGTCGAGGCCATCGCCGGCCTGGCTGCCGGCACGTTGGAAGGTGAAGTGCAGAACGACAGCCTCGCCACCTACGCGCACAAACTGAACAAGGACGAAGCTCGCATCGACTGGAGCCGTCCAGCCGTTGAGCTGGAGCGCCTGGTGCGGGCTTTCAACCCTTGGCCGATCTGCCACAGCACCTTGAACGGCGAAGCCCTGAAAGTGCTGGCGTCCAGTTACGCCGAAGGGCAGGGCACACCCGGTGAAATCCTCGGTGCCAGCAAGGACGGCCTCGTCGTCGCCTGCGGTGAACAAGCGCTGTGCCTGACGCGTCTGCAACTGCCCGGTGGCAAGGCGCTGAACTTCAGCGACCTGTTCAACAGTCGCCGTGAGAAATTTGCCGTCGGCACTGTGCTCGGCCAAGCGACGGACGCCTCATGAACCCGCGTCTGGCCGCCGCCAAGGCACTTGCCGCCGTCCTCAGCGGCAAAGCCTCCCTCAACAGTTCCCTGCCGACCCAACTGGACAAGGTGGAAGACCGTGATCGCGGTTTCACCCAAGACCTGGCGTTCGGCACCGCCCGTTGGCAGCCACGGTTGTCGGCCCTGGCGGCCAAGCTGTTGCAGAAGCCCTTCAAAGCGGCCGATGCCGACGTCGAAGCGCTGCTGTTGGTGGGGCTTTATCAGTTGCTCTACACCCGCGTTCCCGCTCACGCCGCCATCGGCGAAACCGTGGGCTGCGCCGACAAGCTGAAAAAGCCCTGGGCCAAGGCCCTGCTCAATGCCGTGCTGCGCCGCGCCCAGCGGGAAAGCGAAGCCCTGCTGGCCGAGCTGGAACACGACCCGGTGGTGCGCACCGCCCACCCGCGCTGGTTGCAGAAATCCCTGAAGGCCTTCTGGCCCGAGCAGTGGGAAGCCATTTGCGCCGCCAACAATGCCCATCCGCCGATGATCCTGCGGGTCAATCGTCGCCACCATACCCGCGATGCCTACCTGGCGTTGCTGGGCGAGGCGGGTATCCCGGTCATCCCGTGCCAGTACAGCCGCGACGGTATCGTGCTGGAAACCCCGGGCGATGTGCGTGCCCTGCCAGGCTTCGCCGAAGGCTGGATCAGCGTCCAGGACGAAGCCGCGCAACTGGCCGCCGACCTGCTGGAACTGGCGCCCGGCCAACGGGTGCTGGACGCCTGCTGCGCGCCGGGTGGCAAGACCTGTCACATCCTCGAAGCCGAGCCGAAGCTGGCCGGCGTGGTGGCGGTGGACCTGGAAGCCAAGCGCCTGGTGCGCGTGAAGGAAAACCTCGAACGCCTGGGCCTGGAGGCCGAGCTGATCGCCGCCGACGGCCGTGACACCGCGACCTGGTGGGACGGCAAGCCGTTCCAACGCATCCTGCTGGACGCGCCGTGTTCGGCCACCGGAGTGATCCGTCGCCACCCGGACATCAAGCTCACCCGCCAGCCGGACGACATTGCGGCGCTGGCCATGTTGCAGGGTGAACTGCTCGATGCCCTGTGGCCAACCCTGGAAGTCGGCGGCATGTTGCTCTACGCAACTTGCTCGACCTTGCCGACCGAGAACACCGAAGTGATCGAGGCCTTCCTCGCCCGCACCCCGGGTGCCCGGGAACTGGACATCGCCAGCCAGGCCGGCCTCAAACAGCCCCATGGCCGCCAGTTGCTGGCCCAGGAAGGTGGGCACGACGGGTTCTACTACGCCAAGCTGATCAAGATCGCCGCCGCGCGCGGTTAAGACCGATTCGATAGGAGTGACTGGATGAAAATCATCATCCTCGGCGCAGGACAAGTCGGCGGTTCGCTGGCGGAACATCTGGCCAGCGAGGCCAACGACATCACCGTGGTCGACACCAACGGTGAACGCCTGCGCGACTTGGGCGACCGACTCGACATCCGCACCGTGCAAGGCCGCGGGTCGCTCCCGACAGTGCTGCGCCAGGCCGGCGCCGACGATGCCGACATGCTCGTGGCCGTGACCAACAGCGACGAAACCAACATGGTCGCCTGCCAGGTTGCCCACACCCTGTTCCACACCCCGACCAAGATCGCCCGGGTGCGCGAAGCGGCCTACCTGACCCGCGCCGACCTGTTCGACAACGAAGCGATCCCGGTGGATGTGCTGATCAGCCCCGAGCAGGTGGTGACCAACTATATCAAGCGTTTGATCGAGCACCCCGGCGCCCTGCAGGTGATCGACTTTGCCGAAGGCAAGGCCCAACTGGTGGCGGTCAAGGCCTACTACGGCGGGCCGCTGGTGGGCCAGCAACTGCGCCAGTTGCGCGAGCACATGCCGAATGTGGATACGCGGGTCGCGGCGATTTTCCGCCGGGACCGGCCGATCCTGCCCCAGGGCGATACGGTGATCGAAGCCGACGACGAAGTGTTTTTCATCGCCGCCAAAGCGAATATTCGCGCCGTGATGAGCGAAATGCGCCGTCTCGATGAGAACTACAAGCGCATCGTCATCGCTGGCGGCGGACAGATCGGCGAGCGCCTGGCCGAAGCCATCGAAAGCCGCTACCAGGTCAAGATCATCGAGATGAACCCGGCGCGCTGCCGCTACCTCTCCGACACCCTCGACAGCACCGTGGTGTTGCAGGGCAGTGCCTCGGACCGCGACCTGCTGCTGGAAGAAAACATCGCCGACGCCGACATCTTCCTGGCCCTGACCAACGACGACGAAGCCAACATCATGTCGTCGCTATTGGCCAAGCGCCTGGGGGCCAGGAAAGTGATGACCATCATCAACAACCCGGCCTACGTCGACCTGATCCAGGGCGGCGACATCGACATCGCCATCAGCCCGCAACTGGCAACCATTGGCACCTTGCTGGCCCACGTGCGCCGCGGCGACATCGTCAGCGTCCACTCCCTGCGCCGCGGCGCGGCCGAAGCCATCGAGGCGATTGCCCACGGCGATGCCAAATCCAGCAAAGTCATCGGCAAAGCCATTCGCGACATCGGCCTGCCGCCCGGCACCACCATCGGCGCGATCATCCGCGACGAAGAAGTCCTGATCGCCCACGACGACACCACGATCCAGACCGGCGACCATGTCATCCTCTTCCTGGTGGACAAGAAGCACATTCGCGACGTCGAGAAGCTGTTCCATGTGGGGTTGAGCTTCTTCTGAATACACGGCCCTGTGGCGAGGGAGCTTGCTCCCGCTCGGGTGCGAAGCAGCCGCCAAAGATGGGCCTGCTCTGCAGGCCAGCGGGAGCAAGCTCCCTCGCCACAGGAACAGAACGCAGGAGTTTCAAATGCTCGATTCCCTGGAAAAAATGCTCGCCAAGGGTGTGGATAACTCTCTGCTGCGCTTCGGCCTAGGCAAAGGCTACCTCGACCTCGGCGAATTCACCCGTGCCGCCGAACACTTCCAACGCTGCGTCGAACTCGACCCCAAATACTCCGCCGCCTGGAAACTACTGGGCAAGGCCCACCAAGGCCAAGGCGACCTACCGGCCGCCCGCCAAGCCTGGGAACAAGGCCTCGAAGCCGCCCGCGCCCACGGCGACAAACAGGCCGAGAAAGAGATGGCTGTGTTCCTCAAGAAACTGGATCGCCATCCCTGAATCCACACAAAAACAGCTTTTTGTGGCGAGGGAGCTTGCTCCCGCTTGAGTGCGAAGCACTCATATTCAATACCAGCCCCCCAAGCAAGCGACAGACAACTCCCTGTGGTGAGGGGATTCATCCCCGCCAGGCTGCGAAGCAGCCTCAAAACCCCAGCTCATGAGCTATCCCAATTCACGTATTGACATATCGAAAAATCTCGATATCCTCGCCACATGGACCTACTCGAAATATTCAAAGCCCTCTCAAACCCGACACGTCTCCAAATCCTGAAAGGTTTGAAGGATCCGGCAAAGAACTTCCCCCCGCAGGATGAGGGTGACGTTCACACGGTCGGCGTCTGCGTCAGCAGTATCCAGGAAGGGATCGGCCTGTCGCAGTCAACGGTGTCCGGTTATCTGGCCACGTTGCAACGGGTGGGCCTGGTCGAAGTCAGGCGCATCGGCCAGTGGACCTATTACAAACGCAATGAAGCCACCATCAGTGCTCTCGCCGAGATCATTGGCAAAGACCTGTAGCGTTTTTTTACCACAGGATATCGAGATATTCCGATATCCCTTTTTATCGATACGAGGATTTACTATGAAAGCGATGATGCTTAAATCATTCGGCGGTCCTGAATCGTTCGAACTCCGCGACGTGCCCAAACCCGTTCCGCAAGCGGGACAAGTCCTGGTCCGCGTACACGCCACTTCCGTCAACCCGCTGGATTACCAGGTTCGACGCGGCGACTATCCCGACCTGGTGCCACTGCCGGCCATCACCGGCCACGACGTATCCGGCGTGGTCGAAGCCGTTGGGCCCGGTGTGACCACCTTCGCGCCTGGAGACGAAGTCTGGTACACCCCGCAAATATTTGAAGGGTCAGGCAGCTATGCCGAGTACCACGTCGCGGCCGAGAGCATTGTCGGGAAGAAACCGCCCGAGCTGAGCCATCTTGAGGCCGCAAGCCTGACCCTGGTGGGCGGGACGGTGTGGGAAGCGCTGGTGGTGCGCGCGGCGCTCAGGGTCGGGGAGAGCATTCTTGTCCATGGCGGCGCTGGAGGTGTCGGACATGTCGCGATCCAAGTGGCGAAAGCCATGGGCGCCCGGGTGTTCACCACTGTGCGCGAAGCAAACGCTGAGTTCGCCCGCAACTTGGGTGCCGACGTGATCATCGACTACGAGAAAGAAGATTATGTCGACGCTGTCCTCCGGGAAAGCGCTGGCCACGGCGTGGATGTCGTATTCGACACCATCGGCGGCAACACACTGTCCCGCAGCCCCGACGTCCTCGCGCAACTGGGCCGCGTCGTCTCGATCGTGGACATCGCCCAGCCACAAAACCTCGTCCAGGCCTGGGGCAAGAACGCGAGCTATCACTTTGTGTTCACCCGGCAAAACCGCGGCAAGCTCGATGAGCTGAGCGCATTGATAGCCCGCGGTCAGCTGCGCCCCCACGTCGGCGCCGTCTATTCGCTGGCCGACATTCCCCTGGCCCATGCCCGGTTGGAAAGCCCCAACAACGGTCTTCGAGGAAAAATCGCGATTGCCGTCGAGCCATCGCTCATTCCGTAAGTGCGGACTTTAACCAATTCAGAGGTGCGTCATGGTTTACGAAATCGCTGTGCTTCCTGTTTACAAAGAACGCATCGAAACGTTTCGACGTGCATTTGCCGAGGTCGCTCCATTGCTCACACGGGCCAAGGGTTACGGCGGCCACATGCTGGCGCAAGGGATCGAAACCCCCGAGCAGTTCAACCTGATCGTGCGGTGGCAATCGCTGGAAGACCACTCTCCGGGCTTCGAAGCGAGTGAAGACCATCGACTGTTCATGATGGGGTTGGAGGAATATTTTTCGGAGGAGCCGAGGGTTTACCATGTTGAAGGGGGCAGCTTTTAGGGCTGACGAAGGGGGGCAGAAAATAAATCCGTCCCCCTATTTTTTAGTAAAAATCGTAATAAAGCGCCCACTCCCCAGTTTCGTTGTGCTTCCAGAACATCAGGCTCCCACTGTCGACCACATTCAGATTGATCTTCGCGTCCGATGAGATCTGGAACACAAACTCGAAGCCTTCACCCGGATCAACACCCGACTGGCAAAACGAAGGGTAACCGCCGAACTTGTGTTCGTAGGTGTGGGTAACCAAGTCGTAATAGCTCTGTATCTTGCCCGCGCGTTCCAGCGTGAGGATTGCTTGCTCAAGGTCCTCCGGGACACCACCGCCATCCCACAGTGGAAAGTCCTCCGGCACCGCTTGCGCTGTCAGCGGGAAGGGTTTGAGGAATGTCCCTGCCACCGGCAAAGACTTGCGCACCAACACGTCATCCGGCCCATATTCGCGGATGACCCAATTATTCCCCATCGGCTCAAAGTGCTCGGGGAGCGGGTTTGAAATGAACACCGTCAATACACGAACTCCCGCCAGCAGCGGGCTATGGACGGGTAGGGCAGGCAGGTAAAACTGCGCATAGGGGAGCAACGGTTGCCCCGCCTGGTTGGTGGGTACATCTTCATCAGGCCGGAACAGGAAGACGTTGCCCAGCCAGCTCTCTTCATCGGTCCCGGCAGGACGAAAACCGCCGGCAACAAGTTTCACGGCGGGGCGGGCCAGACGTTGCTTGATTTCCTGAATGTCCATGGCGATGTAGATCTTCCTTTTGCTACAGATGTAAGGGCCGCAGACTTTCAGTATCCGAGTGTCATCGATACCGGCTCGGCCGTTGATAAGCAGACGATATAATTCGAAGGCAAGGCGGACAAGCCGGCGGATTCGGGTTTAGTTGTAGGCCAAGGCGCAAGGATGGAAAAAGGGGAGGAATTTACTGACTGAAAATAAAGCTGTCCCCATTTTTCGCGCTGGTTGCACGCCAAGTGCAGCCGCTACCGTTCGGATTCATGGCCTGCATGTGTAAGCCACTGTATCCAGCGCCTTCGCAGACTCAAAACGACGCATAAACGCCGGTTCTCGAACATAGCCGGTATACATCCCCTTGCAAGAATTCTCCCCATCGACTCGCCATCGGATCCCCGAATGGCGAGCCCTTATTACAGGAGATCTTGCGATGAATACCCAACCCTACCGCCCTCAGGGCTGGCAGCTGTTCAGCCTGATCGCCGTCCTGGTGGTGGCGATGAGCATCGCGGCTGTCGCGGTACAACCCGACCTTGTCGAGGGCCTGCGCAGCGCCATCCGCGCCACCGCCCGCTCCTCCTTCGCCCTGTTTCTGATCGCGTTCACCGCGTCGGCCTTTGCCGTGCTGGTGCCTTCACCGTTCGCCAAGGCATTGGTCCGCGAGAGACGCTTCATCGGCCTCGCCTTTGCCTTCTCCCACCTGGTGCATGCCGTGCTGATCTACGCCTATGGGCAGCTCAACATCGAGTTCTGGCCGGCCCGCACCGTTGCCAACAACATCCCGGGCGGGACCGCCTACGCCTTCATCCTGCTGATGGCCCTCACGTCATTCAAAGGGCCCGCCCGACTGCTGGGCCCCAAGGCTTGGAAGGCATTGCATGTCACCGGCATGTGGGTCATCGCCGCTGTATTTGCCCTCTCCAACTTCAAACGTATCCCGATGAGCGACTGGTACGTGCTGCCTTTCGGCCTCATCTGCGCCGCCGTGGCGATCCGACTGGTCGGCAAGCTGGCCATGGCCAACAAACGCAGCCAAGCCAGGCAAGCGTCGATGCGCCGGGCAGCGGTCGCCTCTTGATCGTCTATCCAGGCGCGCCGCACGGCATACCGACACCCACAAGGACCGCCTCAACCACTTCCTGAGCAAGTAAGCCCATCGCACCCGCTCATGTGTCGGCCAGGACGGCACATGGGCACGGCATACCCATCAAAGAAAAGGAATGATCATGCGCACTATCAAATCTCTCTTGGCCGTCACCCTCACCGCTGCACTGGCCCTGACATCACTCCATAGCGCCGCAGCGCAACCCGACGCCGCCAAGCCCACCGTCGTGCTAGTGCATGGCGCCTTCGCCGAATCGTCCAGTTGGAATGGCGTGGCCACCCGGTTGCTGAACCAGGGTTACCCGGTGGTGGCAGCGGCTAACCCGCTGCGCGGCGTGAAGCAGGACGCCGACTATGTCGCCGACATCGTCGAGCACACCGCCGGCCCGGTGATCCTGGTGGGGCACTCCTACGGCGGAGCCGTGATCACCAACGCGGTGCACGACAACCCCCGGGTCAAGGCGCTGGTCTACGTCGCGGCGTTCGCGCCGGACAAAGGCGAAACCGCCATCGAACTCTCCGGTCGCTACCCTGGCGGCACCCTTGGGCCGACCCTGGCCGCGCCGGTGCAGTTGGACGACGGCAATAAGGACCTTTACATCCAGCAGGACAAGTTCGGCCAACAGTTTGCCGCCGACGTGCCGGCGACCGAGTCCGCATTGATGGCTGCCACACAACGGCCCATCAGCGAGGCGGCCTTGAAGGAAGCGTCGGGCGAACCGGCCTGGAAAAAAACGCCGTCCTGGTTCATCTACGGTTCGGCGGACAAAAACATCCCCGAGGCCGCCCTGAAGTTCATGGCCGACCGTGCAGGTTCGAAGAAGACCGTCACTGTCCAGGGCGCGTCCCACGTAGTGATGACGTCCAACCCGGATAAAGTGGCAGAGCTGATCGTTGAAGCGGCGCAGGTCAGTTCCAAATGATGATCACACTAACACGGGTCTACTGATCCAGAGCCCGGCGCAGGACGCCGGGTTTTTTATGCGAAGCCCCCCAAAAAGCGCCACTCTATTAACGCCCATGCACCATCTCCTGTGGGAGCGAGCTTGCTCGCGATGGGGCCGTATCAGTCGACATCTCTGGCAACAGACAGAACGCTAAATCTGCCCGATTTTTTACTCAAATGACTTGAAGTCATCATCCAAAAACCGCTTGGGATCGCTTGATGTAGTCGAGGAAGTTGATCCAGGGGGTCTGCACACTTTCCATATTGCAAACAGCAGGAATCTTCCAATTGCGTTTGTGCTTGTTCGCAGAAGGCTGAAACGCCTCATCCGTGACCAACTCGCAGCCATGTAGCTTCGCGGTGGCAATGATATATAGATCGTTTTCATCAACCCCAGCACCGTATTTGTCTTCTTCGATCTCAAGCAATCCTTTGATACGAAAGGCTTCCAATAGGATCGCCTCGGTCACGGGCATCGTTTGCAGACCTGCCTCTTTCAGCCAGGTCACGCACTCCGGTGCTTTGTGTCCAACTTCTTCGGCGGCAACCTCGGACATCCGAATCACCCCTTGCATCACTCGATCCGTCATCCATGCCCAAAGCCCCGGAAACTGCGCGATAGGGTAGTTATCCCACGCGTAGAGCATGGATGAGGCATCAAACACCTGCATAGAAGCGTTCCAGCTTGTGCAGGTCCGAGATCTTAAGGTTGTCGAGATAACTGCTTGCCTTGGCGAGAGTGATACGACGAGCGTTCAAGGCATCCAGCACTGTGCGCACGTAACCATCGCCAAAAATGTGCCGGGGTTCGCGATTGCGGTGCTCTCGGCTGCCACCTTCTTTTTCAGGCATCACTCGTTGCTTGTTCCACCGTCGGTATGCGACATAGGCTTCGCTTGGCAAACGTCCGGCATCCATCAGACGCCGTAGGATCATCTCGCCGCTCACACCCCACGCCCTGCGTTGTGGTTCCAGCCAGCCATCAAATTCGGCCGCCTCAACAGGGCGCTCATTGTCATGAATGCTTAATAGAAACCGATCGGGGACCAACAGATGGCCGGCAAAGGCATTCGCCTCTTGCTCTTCATCGTCCGCCGAATACAAATCCTCTTCATCGTCAATTGAGCTTGCCCGATGAATAAGTAGGTGCCCTAACTCATGCATCAACGTGAAGCTTTGGCGGGTATCTGCATCCTGCTTCTTGATGACGATTACCGGGCATTCGGGGTCGTAGAGTGAAAAACCGAGGATCGGGCTTTCCTTCGCAATCTGCCATTTACCGTTGTAGCCATTGCTGCGGAAGACCAACAGGCCGCGCGCTTCGATGGCCTTACGATAACTGTCGAAATTGTTACGGTTCGCCAGCCCCAGCCATTCACGCACACGGCTGGCCGCATCGGGGATGCTCAGGCCTGCGAGGTCGGGCGGCGAGAAGCGCACGACCTCCGTCGGTTCAAGCTCCTCACGCAGTGCAAGGAACACTGCGCGCTGACGCTCCACTCGCTCAACCAGCAGCTTCAGGCGGTGCGAAAGTTCCGGTTTCTGATTGCTCAAGGTGCGGAACTGCGGCGAGTGCACCTTTGCCTCGTTGACCGGCCCTGGCTCCATGAAAAACAAGGTACCTCGCCCGAAAACGGCCGCCAGCTTACGCAGCTGGTTGAAGGTCAGCCCTGTCTCGCCGGCCATCACTTTTTCAAAGCTGGCAGGTGCTATACCGATCTCACGGGCGAGCTCGTCCCGCGTCATACCGTGATCGGTACAACACCAGTCTATCCGCGCGAGATTGATTGATTGGATACGTTCCATGATTTGAGTATATAGGCGGTGTGTACCGGTGAACATGAGCCACCAAAGCTAGCTGCCGAAAGTTTGATGCGGCCGGGCCTATGACTTTCCCGAGGGGAGCTAGCATGCCTGAGTGTCGTCGATGCCGGCTCGGCCAGTGTTAAGGAAACGATAGGGCCCGAGGGCAAGGCTGAAAAGCCGGCGGATTCTGGTGCGGTTGTAGGCAAAGGCGCAAGGATATGTGGCTTGGAGGTGCGGTGGTCAGGCCCTGGCTTGACTCTCAGAAGGTGGAGAAGCAGGAGCAAGCATCCACGCGAATGTTATTGAAGGGGGAGACCCCTTGAATATAGACCTGTCTCTTGTCGCCGAGCAGCCCCAATCACTCCTGCGCCTCACCCCCCAACCGACCCCGCCGCACCGCCATAATCTGCGGAATCTTCTCCTCAATCCAATTCACCATCACCTCAAGATGCTCAGCCGCCT
Organism: Pseudomonas sp. NFACC46-3; assembly: GCF_900114515.1. Classification (NCBI taxonomy): domain Bacteria; kingdom Pseudomonadati; phylum Pseudomonadota; class Gammaproteobacteria; order Pseudomonadales; family Pseudomonadaceae; genus Pseudomonas; species Pseudomonas sp. NFACC46-3. The sequence goes on along the minus strand of NZ_FOTH01000024.1, from coordinate 31,984 downwards.
CCCGACCCAACGGCGTCAAGCGGTACTCCACATGCGGTGGCACCACTGGCAGCGACTTGCGGTCGACCAACCCATCCGCTTCAAGCTCCTGCAACGTCTGCGACAGCATCTTCTCACTGACCCCGCCGATCTTGCGCCGCAGTTCGCTGAAGCGGTGCATCCCGCCCAGCAGCATGACCAGCACCAGCACGCCCCAACGGCTGGTCATGTGCTTGAGGACTTCACGAGAAGGGCAGTCGGCGCTTTGCACATCGCCACGTCGGACAGCGGCGCTAAACGGTTCGGAAATTTCGGCGGTGGTGTCCACGGTACTTACCTTTATGTACGTACTTACAAAAAGTTATTTAGGTCCCTAGGATGGCTTTTCGTCCTTTTCCCATCAAGGTATTTGTCATGATCGCCATCACCGGAGCCTCCGGCCAACTGGGCCGTCTCGTTATCCAGTCCCTGCTTGAACGCGTGCCAGCCGAGCAAATCGTCGCCCTGGTCAGAGACCCCGGCAAAGTCCAGGAACTGGCCGCACGGGGCGTGGTGGTACGCACCGCCGACTACAACCAACCGGCCACATTGACTGCTGCGCTCAAAGGCGTCGATAAACTGCTGTTGATCTCCTCCAATGAACTGGGCAATCGCGCTGTCCAACACCGCGCCGTGATCGATGCCGCCAAGGCCGCAGGTGTCACGCTCCTGGCCTACACCAGCGTCCTGCACGCCGACACCTCCACCTTGGGCTTGGCCGCTGAACACCGCGATACCGAAGCCGCCTTGAAAGCCTCGGGCGTGCCCCACGTATTGCTGCGCAACGGCTGGTACAGCGAAAACTACCTGGCGAACGTACCGAGCGCCGTGGAACATGGCGTCCTGCTCGGCAGCGCCGGCGAGGGCCGCATCAGCTCCGCCCCCCGTGCCGACTACGCCCAAGCCGCAGCGGTGGTGCTGACCACTGAAGGGCAGGCGGGCAAAGTCTATGAACTGGCGGGGGATAGCAGCTACACCTTGACTGAGCTGGCTGTGTTGATCAGTCAGAAAACCGGCAAGCCGGTGGTTTATCAGAACCTGCCGCAGGCTGAGTTTGAGGCGGTATTGATCAGTGTGGGGTTGCCAGCGGGGTTGGCGGCGTTGCTGGCGGATTCTGATGCGGCGGCGGCGAAAGGGGCGTTGTTTGATGAGAGTGGGGTGTTGGGGCGGTTGATTGGGCGGGGGACTGCGTCGGTTGCGGAGTCTTTGAGTTAAGCGGTCAAACCAAGGCCAGGAAAATGGACACGCGTGCCGGACGGGATAAACCGGCACGCAGCGGGTGATGAGACCCACGGACAAAAGCGGCCCGGGCTCCCGACAGCGGCTCGAACCCCCGTGGCGAGGGAGCTTGCTCCCGCTTGAGTGCGAAGCGCTCATAAAAGGTCCACAGCCCCGAACGCCAAGCAGTCGACACACTTGAGATAATCAGGATTCAGGGATGTCCTTAGGCCAGCGGTGCGATGCCTCATGCCCCCTAATCTCCCAACCAGGACGGCGGCGCTCGAAGCAGGTGTTCTGTCCCGAGGTGAAACCTGAGGCATACTCTGATCGCAAACGGGTCAGAAAACAGCAATCCGATGGACATCCAAACCCCATATGGGCTCATCACGATCATTGACGAGCCGACGTACTCGTTTAAATCCACGGACAACACGCACGCCTATGCGCACCAGTTGCTCCTTACGGACGGGTCGATCACGTCAGTCCATGGGGTGAAACTGAATGGTGAAAATATCCTAGTGATAGGTGCCGGAGGCGGCTGCACCGCAATCCATGAGCATTCGGCGACAGCGGTCGATGACAAGCTCTATATAGCAGCCGGCGACCGAGTAGCCTGCTTGTCGCTAGAGCATCCCGATCAGATTCTGTGGATCGCTAAGGTCGATACTGCGACTTGCTTTGGTATCTACTGGGAAAATCAGCATCGAGTTCTCCTCTCACACGGTGAGCTGGAGATTACTCGCCTCTCCATTGATGGTGACATAATCTGGCAAGTGTCTGGCGCGGAGATATTTTCCGAGGGTTTTAGATTATTGTCCGACTATATCGAAGCAGTCGATTTCGATAGATCCGTCTATTGGTTTGATTACATGACGGGGGAGTTGCTCTACTGCCTGCCATCCTCTGACTGTCGTCCGGTTGGTGGATAAGGGAGCAGACTGTGTGATTTTAAAATAAATCCGTCCCCTTATCTGTCTGCTGCTTTGAATGTCTAAGCGCCATAGTTGCTTCTGGCCGAGATACAGCGCCAACCCCGCTGGGTTTTCCTACGTTTCGTTAGCGAGCCTCCAAGCCCTTGTGTATGCGCATTGTAGTGCTGACCCTGGTCCTCACGCTGTTCGGCTGCGCTGCCGCGTCGGACCCGCCGAGGGGCGAGGGTGGCGATTGGCGGTCCTTCTATGTAGTGAATCATGGCCTGCATACCGGGTTAGTCATTGCGCGCCCCGATCTACTTCAGGTGCTTCCCGCACTGGCCGAAGAGTTCAGCGACGGCGACTTCGTTGAGTTCGGTTGGGGGGACGAGGATTTTTACCGAGCCCCACAGGCCACCTCGAGCCTCGCCCTGCGAGCCTTGTTCGGGTCGACGGCAACCGTGCTGCATGCGGTCAAGATTGACGGGGACCCCAGGCGGCGTTTCGCCGCAAGCGAGGTCATCGAAGTGCGGGTGACGGAGGACGGCTACCAACGACTGCTCGCGTTCGTGGCCGGGACCTTCACCCACTCAGCGACGGGCACCTTGGTGGTGCTCGGGCCTGGGCTGTATGGAGAGAGCCGGTTCTATCAGGCCGAGGGTAGCTATTCGCTGTTTTATACCTGCAATACCTGGGTCGCAGAGGCGCTGGCCGCGAGCAGTTGCCCAATGTTGCCTACGGCGGTGATTACGGCGGGGAACGTCATGTCGCAGTTACGCCGAGCGACAGTGGTCGGTGCATCCTGCCTGGCTATCCGCTAACCTGTGCCTGACGGCGGGTGTGTATTCCAGTGATGCTGACATCCAGTTTCCAGTGAATGTGACTCACCCAAAGTCCTGTTTGCGAAATTGCATCCCACGTGTATCAGAAATAAAGCGGCCACTTGCCCCTCTACCGAATATTCATATGCCGCATTTCAGGTTTTTCTGCATCAACGCATTCTGAAGCGTTACGCCCCGACGGATCGGAAATCCTCGTTCTACGACATAAAAACCGTGCAATACAAAGAATGGTTCAGCCGTTTTGCTGACATGAGAAGTAAGCTCGCTGATTCCAAGCACCTTGGCTTCTTCATGAATGCGATTCATTAATAAAGAACCTATTCCCCGCCGCGGATGATTACCCGACACAAAAAAATGGTCGATGTAACCGTTCGGTTGAATGTCGGCGTAGCCTACTATTTCGCCGTCGATCTCAGCCACGAACGGACGGAGATCTCGAAGATGATTCGCCCAGAGCTCTGGATCAAGATCAGCAGGAGCCCAGGCTTCGATTTGATCGTGGGTGTAATCTCTTGACGCAATATCGTGAATGGCAGAGTAAAAGACGTGGAACAACGCAATCTCATCTCCGATTCTGAACCGTCGAATCGTCACATTGTCTCTCGAAAGGTGTCCAAAAAAATCGAAGTCTGTCATATCCACTGCTAAATCAGAAATAAACTACCCCAAGTTCCATAGACACGAATCCTTCTGGCCGTTTTCAGCCTTTCGCTAAAAGGGCTGTGTGGAAGGTGAGGAGCGATTGTTGTTGGAAGAGTTCTTGTTTAGAGAGAACTCGTCCACGTCTATGGATGAACGCACCAAAACCCGACGCAGAACGCCGGGTTTTTCCGTTGGGAACAGCCTACCTACCGCCCCGGCTCCACATTATCCAATACCTGATTCGCCAACAACGAGCTCAGCTCAATCAACTGCTGAATCCCCAGCGCCAAATGACGCCGCGAGCCTTTCAGGTCGAACGCCAGATCACTCACCATCGCATCAGCCGAAGCCAGGGTTTCGCTGAGGTTGGCGAGTAGGCATTCGTTATCGAGGCCTTTCACGATGGTGAATAGCTGGCCCGGTTTTGGTTCATCTTTAGATTTTTCAGATTTCGGCAGCAAGTAGTGATCGAGCACGCGTTTGGTGGTTTCGTCTTGCTGCTTGGCTTTGGATTTTGCGGACTGTGCGGTGGAGTCTACTTCTGGCGGGTTCGGAGTAGCTTTGAACATTGGTGTGATCCTCGTAAGGAGCCGCTCCATCTCGCTACTAAACGGTAGGGTGGCGGCTGTGCGCAAGTTAGTAGACCGGCGAATCACACCAAAACCGGCGCGCCCGAAGGCGCCATGCGCACAGCCACCATCAAGAACAGGCAAATGCCTGACTGATGAGACTTGTACAACCGAGGTGTGAACCGGGCTACTAAACCCGACCACTGATGGGCAGTGGCAGGAAAACAATAGAGCCCAGGGACAAGGCGCACAAGCGGGCGGATTCTGGCGTAGTTGTAGGCAAAGGCGCAAGGATGCGTAGCTTGATAGAGGGGTGTAGGTGAGGGCTGTAGGAGGGAGGTTTTTTAGCGATTCGGGTGGGGTTTCTGTTCTGGAACCGCGTCGTTTTCATCGCGAGCAAGCTCGCTCCCACAGGTGGCGGCGTTGGCTGGATATTTGGTCCGACACAAACCCTTGTGGCGAGGGAGCTTGCTCCCGCTGGCCTGCGCAGCAGGCCCCTGCATTTCTTCAGGCAAACCGCGTCGCCCGGTTTTGCGACTGCTGCGCAGCCGAGCGGGAGCAAGCTCCCTCGCCACAAGGAATCGGCACGGCTTAGTTGAGCGGCATGCTTCTGGAGGCGTTATTTGCGCTTCAGCATCTCCGGCAACTGCGCCACCAGCTTCTGATTATTCAACGGCGCACGAATAAACCCACGCTGAGTACCGTCCGGCCCAATCACCGCCAGGTTGCCGCTGTGATCAACCGTGTAGTTAGGTTTACTGGTATCCGCCGGAATAAACGGAATGCTCACCGCATTCGCCAGTTTTTGCAGGTCTTCAACCGACGAAGCCGTCAACCCTATGAACTGCGGATCAAAGTACCCCAGATACTGCTTCAACTGCTTGGGCGTGTCGCGGTTCGGGTCGACGCTCACCAGTACGATCTGCAACTTATCCACAGCCTCTTTCGGCAACTCGCTTTTGATCTGGCGCAGTTGGGCGAGGGTGGTGGGGCAGATGTCCGGGCAGAAGGTGTAACCGAAGAACAGCAGGCTCCATTTGCCCTTAAGCTCGTCCATCGCCACGGGCTGGCCGTCCTGGTCGGTCATTTTCACGTCCGGAAGGTTGCGGCTCTGGGGCAGCAGGATGATGCCGGCGTCGATCAGCGCGGTCGGGTCGCCCTGGCCTTTGCCCGACAGCACCTTGTTGATGGTCAGGCCGAGGATCAGTGCGATCACGGCCACGAGGATGAAGACGGTTTTCTGGGTTCGAGTCATAGGCTCAACAGTAAGTAATGATCTACAAGCAGGGCGATGAACAGCAGGAACAAGTAATAAATAGAGTACTTGAACGTATTGATCGCCGCGTGCGGCCGACTGCCACGGTACAACACCACGGCCCATTGCAGGAACCGGGCGCCGAGCACCAGCGCGCAAATCAGGTAGAGCATGCCGCTCATCTGGATCACGAACGGCATCAGGCTCACCGCCAGCAGCACCAGGGTGTACAGCAGGATATGGACCTTGGTGTAGTGCTCGCCGTGGGTCACTGGCAGCATGGGGATGTCGGCCTTGGCGTATTCCTCTTTGCGGTGGATCGCCAGGGCCCAGAAGTGCGGTGGGGTCCAGGCGAAGATGATCAGCACCAGCAGCAGCGGTTCGGCGCTGACATGCCCGGTGGCCGCCACCCAGCCCAGCAGCGGTGGCGCCGCGCCGGCGAGGCCGCCGATGACGATGTTCTGTGGCGTTGCGCGCTTGAGGAAGCCGGTGTAGACCACCGCATAACCGAGCAGTGAGGCGAGGGTCAGCCAGGCGGTCAGCGGGTTGGTGAAGGCCAGCAGCAAGGCCTGGCCGATCACGGCCAGGGCCAGGGCGAAGGTCAGGGCGGCGGCTGGGGAAATCCGCCCTTCGGCCAAGGGGCGTTTATGGGTGCGGGCCATCACCGCGTCGATGCGCCGGTCCACTACATGGTTGACCGCCGCCGCGCCGCCGGCACACAGGGCGATGCCCAGGTTGCCGAATACCAGCACCGTCCACGGTACGCCGGCGCGGGTGGCGAGGAACATGCCCACCAGTGAGGTGATCAGCATCAGCACCACCACTTTGGGCTTGGTCAGCTCCAGGTAATCGCGCCAGATCGCTTGGCTGTGGCGTTCACCGGTCAAGGTTGCCATGGCATCTCTCCTTTTATAGTTATGGGGCTGGCGCTGTGTTTATGCGGGTTGAACCGCCAGCGCAGCGGGATTTGATGCTTGACCCGGAGCAGGCTGGTGCGGGCGTGATAATTGACCAGCACCAGGGTCAGCAGCAGCGCGGCGCCCCCGGCGTTGTGGGCCACGGCCACCGGCAGCGGCAGGTGGAACAGCACGTTGCTGATGCCCAGGGTGATTTGCGCCGCCAGTGCCGTCAGCACCAGCCCGGCCAGGCGGGTCATGCCGACGGTTTTCAATTGCCAGGCCAGCCCCAGCAGCACCACGGTCACCAGCAAGGCGCCGATGCGGTGGGTCAGGTGGATGGCGGTGCGGGCGTCGCTGTCCAGTTGCCCGCCCAGATAGTTCGGGCCGATGTGCTGGGTCAGGTGAAAGCCGTTGGCAAAATCGGCCGGTGGCAGCCATTGGCCGTGGCAGGTGGGGAAATCGATGCAGGCCACGGCGGCGTAGTTGGAGCTGACCCAGCCGCCGAGGGCGATCTGGCCGATCACCAGCAGCAGCCCGGCGGTGGCCCAGTGTTGCAGGCGTTTGGGCACGGTCAGCGCCGGCAGCACGCCGGACAATCTCAAGGTCAGCAGAAACAGCAGGCTCAACGTCGCGAAGCCGCCCAGCAAATGCCCGGTGACCACTTGTGGCCAGAGTTTCAGGGTCACGGTCCACATGCCGAACGCCGCTTGCGCAAAGACCACGGCCAGCAGGAACAGTGGCAACTTCAATGGCTGGCCCGGACGGTGGCGGTTCATCCAGGACCGTGCCGCCAACGCTACGATCATCAAGCCCAGGCCCCCGGCGAAGTAGCGATGGACCATCTCGTTCCAACCCTTGTGGGCTTCCACCGGGGTGTCGGGAAAGTGCAACTCGGCATGGGCCAGTTGGGCTTCGCTCTTGGGCACGCTGATGAACCCGTAGCAACCGGGCCAGTCGGGGCAACCGAGGCCGGCGTGGGTCAGCCGGGTGTAGGCGCCCAGCAGGACGACGATCAATGCCAGCAGCGTGGCAAACAGCGCGAGGCGAAATCCAGGTTTGGCCATGTCGATGCCCTCATCCGATGTTCGACAGTTTCAGCAAATGGCGCAGGTCGTTGAGCAGGTCCTTGCCCTTGACCCGGGCGTCGTAGCGCAGCACCAGGTTGCTGTGGGGGTCGATGATCCACAGCTGTGCGCCGCCAGAGCCCTCGGCGCCTTTCTGATAGGCCGGAAGGTCCAGTGGATAACGTTGCAGCTGCGGGTATTCGCGCTGCAGTTGCGCGTCATATTCGGCGTCCAGCGGTTGCGCGACGGCCAGGGCGTGGCTGGCGCGGGACGCATCGCGACCCAGGCCGATCTGCACTTGGCGGGCGAGGTAGACCAACTGGTGACAATCCACCGAACAGCCCTGCGGCGCCGTGACCAGGATCTGCCAGCGCTGCTCATCGGCCTGCACGCCGATATCGGCGCGGGTCTGGCCAGTGCCGATCAGTTCGCCGTGGTAGCTGCGGCTGTCCGGCACCCAGAACTGGAATTTGTACATGACGGTGGCCAGGAGCATCGGGCCGACCACCCCGAGCACAATCAGCAGCAATTGCAGACGGCCCTTGCGACGGTTGGGCGTCGTGGACGCTTCAGACGTGTTGGTTGGATTCATGGCGGTTCCCATGGTGTCTCCCTGCGTTGTGCCATCCGAGATAAAGGAAAAGGCCGAACAGCGCCGCCGCCATGGCGAACCACTGCACGGCATAACCGAGGTGTTTTTCCGGCCCCATGGCCACCACGGGCCAATCGGTCCGGTAGGCGCCGGGGCCGTTTTGTTGGCGTAATTCATAGGTGAAACCGCTGCGACCCAGTTCGGCCCAGAGTTTGTCGGGCTCGATGGCGGTGACCGTTCGCGGCCACGCTGCCCCGGCCGGATCGGCGTGCAGTTGGAACGTGGCGCCAGGGGCGACGTAGACCCAGGCTTGCAGGCTCACCGGTGCATCAGGCGTGTTGAAGACCGGCGGGGTGCGGCGGTCCGGCCAGGGCAGCCAGCCTCGGTTGACCAGCAACCATTGCCCGGTGGCGTGATCGAGGAAGGGTTGCAGCAGTTCGACACCGACCTTGCCGTCGTGCTGGCGGTTATCCAGCAGGAGACTGTGTTCGGCGTCGAACTGGCCGTGCAGGCTGACCGGCCGGAAGGCTGGATCGGTTGTGTGTTGCAGCTCAGCGCTGTCCAGCGGCGGGGCCACGCGGCGCTCGGCGTAACTCTCCATGAGCACGCGTTTCTGTTCGCCCCGGCTCAATTGCCAGAACCCCAGGCACACCATCACCGGCACCAGAATGGCGACCACCAGCGACGGCACGATGCCCGGCCGAAAGTGTTTCATGGCGCCGTCCGAAAGCCGTCGAACGGGATAGCTATACTCACGTGCATTGCATCCCCCCGGAGTGTCCCTAATGCTAAAAGCAGCCATCGTCCTGATGCTGATTGCCACGATTGCCAGCCTGTTCAGCGGTCTGTTTTTTCTGGTCAAGGACGACAGCAGTTCCAATCGCCTGGTCATCGCCTTGGCGATTCGGGTCGGTCTGGCCGCTATCACCGTCGGCTTGATTGCCTGGGGCTTTTTCAGCGGCCAGTTGGTGTCCCACGTGCCTTGGTAAATCCTCAGAGCACGTAGACGAAGACGAACAAGCCGATCCACACCACATCGACGAAGTGCCAATACCAACTCGCCGCCTCGAAGCCGAACTGGTGCTCGTTGTCGAAGTGCCCGCGCATGATGCGCATCAGCATGACGAAGAGGATGATCGTGCCGATGGTGACGTGGGCGCCGTGGAAACCGGTGAGCATGAAGAAGGTCGCGCCGTAGACGCCGGAACCCAGGGTCAGGCCCAGCTCTTTATAAGCGTGGATGTATTCCTCGGCCTGGAAGCCCAGGAAGGCGCAACCCAGCAGCACGGTGATCGCCAGCCAGAGTTTCAACGCGCCACGATGGCCTTTTTTCAAGGCATGGTGGGCGATGGTGACGGTGACGCTGGAGCTGACCAGCAGCACCGTGTTGAGCAGCGGCAAGCCCCAGGGGCTGATGACGTCCTTGGGCGCCGGGAAGAGTTTCGGATCGGGGTTGTTCAGCAGCGGCCAGGCGAACTCGAAGCTCGGCCAGAGCATGTGTGACAGGCCCTTGGTGCCTTCACCCGCCAGGCCGGGCGCGGAGATCATGCGCACATAGAACAGGGCGCCGAAGAACGCGATGAAGAACATCACTTCGGAAAAGATGAACCAGCTCATGCCCCAGCGGAACGAGCGGTCGAGCTGGGCGCTGTAGAGCCCGGCGCGGCTTTCCTTGATCACCGCGCCGAACCAGCCGAACAGCATGTAGGCCAGCAGCAGGCCACCGACGAAAAAGATCAGCGGCCCGTGGGAATCCGGCCGGGCGGCCTTCAGGTCGTTGAACCAGGTGGCCAGGCCATACACCGTGACGAACATCCCGACCGTGGCGATGATCGGCCATTTGCTCTGGGCCGGAACGTAATAGTGTTCGTGAGTTGCCATTTATTGTTCTCCTTATCGGGCACGCTATCGGTCAGTGTTTACAGCCACCGGTGGATGACGAGCGGTGATATCGAACAGCGTGTAGGACAGCGTCAGGTGCTTCACTTCCTTGGGCATGTCCCGGTCGACGATGAAGCGCATGGGCATTTCGATGCGTTCGCCGGGTTGCAGCACTTGCTGGGTAAAACAAAAACATTCGGTCTTGTGGAAATATGCCGCCGCGTTGCTCGGCGCGATGCTCGGCACCGCCTGGGCGCTCATCGGCCGGTCGGTGGGGTTGTGGGCGACGAACACCATTTCGTTCACCGCCCCCGGCTGGACCACCAACTGATCGCCCTTGGGGTAGAAGTCCCAGGGCATGTCCACCGAATTGGTCGACAGGAACTGCACGCGAACCTGGCGTGACTCATCGACGGTCTGCTCGCCTTCGTATTGCCCGGCGGTCTTGCCGTTGATGCCGAACGCCTTGCACATCACGTCGTAGATCGGCACCAGGGCAAACCCGAAGACGAACATGGCCACCACCACCAGCAACAGACGAGTGACCAGTTTCTTCATCGAAATCGAATCAGCCATGATTTCCAGTCCCTACCAGGAACCTTGTGGGAGCGAGCTTGCTCGCGATAGCGGTGTGTCTGTCACACCGAGTCGCTGCCATCGCGAGCAAGCTCGCTCCCACAGGGCTTCCATGAGTCATCTCATTTCACTTCCGGCGGCGTGGTAAAGGTGTGATACGGAGCCGGCGACGGCACGCTCCACTCCAGCCCTTCGGCCCCATCCCACGGCTTGGCCGGTGCCGGCTCGCCGCCACGGATGGTCTTGATCACAATGAACAGGAAGAAGATCTGCGTGGTGCCGAACATGAAGGCGCCGATGGACGAGACCATGTTGAAGTCGGCGAACTGCAGGTTGTAGTCAGGAATCCGCCGGGGCATGCCCGCCAGGCCGACAAAGTGCATCGGGAAGAACGCCAGGTTCATGCCGATGAACGACAGCCAGAAGTGCAGCTTGCCGAGGGTTTCGTCGTACATATGGCCGGTCCATTTCGGCAGCCAATAGTAGGCCGAGGCGAAAATCCCGAAGATGGCGCCGGGCACCAGCACGTAGTGGAAGTGCGCGACCACGAAGTAGGTGTCCTGGTACTGGAAGTCTGCCGGGGCGATGGCCAGCATCAGCCCGGAGAAACCACCGATGGAGAACAGGATCACGAACGCGACGGCAAACAGCATCGGCGTCTCGAAGGTCAGAGAGCCTTGCCACATGGTGCTGGCCCAATTGAACACCTTCACTCCGGTGGGCACGGCGATCAGCAGGGTCGCGTACATGAAGAACAGCTCGCCCACCAGCGGAATGCCGACCACGAACATGTGGTGCGCCCAGACGATGAACGACAGGAACGCGATGGCGGCCGTGGCATAGACCATCGAGGTGTAGCCGAACAACGGTTTGCGCGAGAAGGCCGGAATGATCGAGCTGACGGCGCCGAAGGCCGGCAGGATCATGATGTATACCTCGGGGTGGCCGAAGAACCAGAACACATGCTGGAACAGCACCGGGTCACCGCCACCGGCGGCACTGAAGAAGCTGGTGCCGAAGTGGATGTCCATCAGCATCATCGTCACGCAGCCGGCCAGCACCGGCATCACCGCGATCAGCAGGAACGCGGTGATCAGCCAGGTCCAGACGAACAGCGGCATCTTCATCAGGGTCATGCCGGGCGCGCGCAGGTTGAGGATGGTGGCGATCACGTTGATCGCGCCCATGATCGAGCTGATGCCCATCAGGTGGATGGCAAAGATGAAGAACGTTACGCTTTCCGGCGCATAGGTAGTGGACAGCGGCGCATAGAAGGTCCAGCCGAAGTTCGGCCCGCCCCCCGGGGTGAACAGCGTCGACACCAGCATCAGGAACGCCGCCGGCAACAGCCAGAAGCTGAAGTTGTTCATCCGTGGCAGGGCCATGTCCGGCGCGCCGATCATCAGCGGGATCATCCAGTTGGCAAGGCCGACGAACGCCGGCATCACCGCACCGAAGACCATCACCAGGCCGTGCATGGTGGTCATCTGGTTGAAGAATTCCGGCTGCACGATCTGCAGGCCGGGCTGGAACAACTCGGCGCGGATCACCATGGCGAACGAGCCGCCCAGCAGGAACATCGAGAAGGCGAACCACAGGTACAGCGTGCCGATATCCTTGTGGTTGGTGGTCAGCACCCAGCGCATCAGGCCCTTGGCGGGGCCGTGGGCGTGGTCGGCGCCGGCATGACCGTGGTCATCGATCACAGCACTCATGTCCTGTCTCCTTCGAACGAGTGGGCTGGACGGCGCGGGGCAATGAGCCCCGACCGGTTGCGGGAACACACGTCAGGCCGGCTCATTGGCTTTCTGCCTGTTTGAGTTCCAGCACTTCTTTGGGCGTCACCATGTCGCCCTTGTTGTTGCCCCAGGCGTTGCGTTCATAGGTCACGACCGCGGCGATATCGACTTCCGACAACTGTTTGCCGAACGCGGCCATGGAGGTGCCGGGTTTGCCGTGGAAGACAATGTTCAGGTGATCCTTGATCGGCCCGGTGGCGATTTTCGAGCCCTTGAGTGCTGGGAACATTGGCGGCAGGCCCTGGCCTTCGGCCTGGTGACAAGCCACGCAGGTGGTGTGGTAGACCTTGTCGCCACGCTCAACGAGTTCTTCGCGCGTCCATTCCTTACTGGTCAGCTCTTTAAGCTGCGCGGCTTCGGCCTTGCGTTCGCCCAACCATTTCTCGTAGTCGGGCTTGCTCTTGACCTCCACCACGATCGGCATGAAACCGTGGTCCTTGCCGCACAACTCGGCGCACTGGCCGCGGTACAGCCCAGGTTTGTCGACACGGGTCCAGGCTTCGTTGACGAACCCGGGGATCGCATCGCGCTTGACCGCGAAGGCCGGCACCCACCAGGAGTGGATCACGTCGGCGGAGGTCACCAGAAAGCGCACCTTGGCATCGACCGGCAGCACCAGCGGCTTGTCGACCTCCAACAGGTAGTGCTCGCCCTTGGCGCTCTGGTTATGGATCTGTTCGGCGGGGGTGGCCAGGTTGCTGAAGAACTCGACGTCCTGGCCCAGGTACTTGTAGTGCCATTTCCATTGATAGCCGGTGACCTGGATATCGATGTCCGATTCACTGGAGTCGTACATCTTGATCAGGGTGGCGGTGGCAGGAATCGCCATCAGCACCAGGATCACGAAGGGTACGATGGTCCAGAGGATTTCGACGCGGGTGTTTTCGTGGAAATGCGCGGCATTTTGGCCGGTTGAGCGGCGGTGCATCATCATCGACCAGAACATGGCGCCGAAGACGATGATGCCGATGACCACACAGATCCAGAAAATGGTCATGTGCAGGTCGAACACTGCGTTGCTGATCTGTGTCGCTCCAGGCGCCATATTCACAGTCCAGGCCGCTTGCGCCTGGCTGAAAATCGACCACAACAGGAGGCCCATCCATACGTGTGGATGTCGCGTCATTGCGGGTTCCCCTTATCGTTCTTGTTATCCCGTAGGCGTAAAGCCTGCGGCAAGGGATCGGCTATTCAGACTGCTTAATTGACTCGCCGCGCCTTGCTGCACATGCAATCGGGTGTCATCAGCTAACTCCATTCCAAACCGAGTATAGACAGCACCTGCAACCTCGCAACGCGATGGCGTAAATCGTTTGAAACAGCCGGGGCTTGCGCTAGAGCCCACGAATGGAGAAGGATGCGACCTGAGTGATGGCAAATCGATATAACTGCGACGTAGCAAGGAAGCGACAGTTATGAAAAATAGGTCTTAGGAGTGTTTTTGCGCCAGCTAAGTTATGTCTTCCCTATTTCATTGCCTTTGTTTCCTGGAGTTGTCATGAACACCGCCGCATTGCGCGAGCAGATCCAAAAAGCCCAACAACACGAGGCCGAAACCGGCCAGTTGACTCGTCAGTTGACGGCCCAACTGCCGAACCTGCACCGAGCCATTCAATTGCCGGACGCGGACGCCAACGACGTCCTGGCGCGTTTTGTCGCCGCTTACATTGAGGAAGTACCCGACCTGCTGGATGCAGCCAATGACGTCGCCAGGGAGGCGGGTATCGAGTCGCAGATCAAACCGGTATTGAAGATTGCCGAACAGTACTTCCTCCAGCCGCCGACCATCATGGCCGGGCATGTCGGGCTCGACAGCCTTCTGGACGAAGCCTACCTGGCACATCGGTTCGTCGAAGAGGTCAACGACCTGTACATCAAGCATTTCGGCCAGCCATTGATCCCCTTGGACATGACGGTCGCCAATCTGATCGCTCACCAGTTGATCGGTGAGGCATTTGCCAACCAACTCGATGAAGTGGTCCATCACACGTTCGATGAGATGCTCAACGACGAGACGTTTGCATTGGAGTCGGTAGAAACCTACCGCGAGAAGCTCAGCAGCCCGCAAACCGGCGCGGCCTGGAAGCGCTGGCCGTGCATGTCCCGTCGTCTGGGTGTTGGGCTGGAGCTGGATCAGCCGGCGGCTTGATGGGCCACTCACGAAAATAGCGGCCCCCGTGGCGAGGGAGCTTGCTCCCGCTTGAGTGCGAAGCACTCACAAAAATGGGCCTGCTGCGCAGTCCAGCGGGAGCAAGCTCCCTCGCCACAATGAATCAAGCAAACCTTGAGTGAGCGGTTGCCTGGAGCGTCAGGCAGAAGCCGCGCCAACCCCCACGGTCGTGCGCAACCGCCCCTCCAACCTGCGCTTGAGCCCGCGGGATTCGATCAGCAGCTTCGAACCCTTGCTGGCATTCGCCCGGCCCCATTCTTCCAGTAGCTCCAGGCACGAGTGATCGATGTAGCTCAGGTTATTGAGCGGCACATGCACGGTCGCGCCTGTCGGTATGCTGCCCAGCACCTGGGTCAGCGCCGGCACCTTGAGGAAGGTCGCCGCTCCGACCAGTCGCAGTTCCATTTCGCCTTCCTGGGGCAGGTCGATCAGGCTGATTTTCAGCCGTGAGGCTTTCCAGGCCAGTTTCGCCAGGGTCAGGCCGAAGCCGATCAGCACACCGGTCAGCAGGTCGGTGAAGATGATCGCCAGCGCCGTTGCGGCATAGGTGAACATCGGCATCCGGCCATAGCGGCCCAGGCTGCGAAACGCCTTGAGGTCCACCAGTTTGAAACCGGTGTACACCAGCACGCCCGCCAGGCTCGCCACCGGAATGCTTTGCAGCACGCTGGATAGCAACAACACGAACAGCAGCAACCACAGGCCGTGGAAAATCGTCGACATCCTCGTGGTGGCCCCAGCTTGGACGTTGGCCGAGCTGCGCACGATAACCCCGGTCATCGGCAGGGCGCCGAGCAGGCCGCAGAGCATGTTGCCGATACCTTGGGCCGACAGTTCGCGGTCGAAGTCCGCACGGTCACCGCTGTGCATACGGTCCACGGCGGCTGCCGACAGCAGGGTTTCGGCGCTGGCAATGAAGGCGACAGCGAAGGCGGCGATCAGCAGCGTCGGGTCGGCCAGGTTCAACAGGTCCGCCGGGCGCAACCAATCAATGGCTTCGGCGAGGTTCTCCGGGACTTCCACCCGTTTGACCTGCAAGGCTAGCAGCAGGCTGGCGATGGTCGCCAGGCCCACCCCAAGCAAGGCGCCGGGAATGAAGCGCAGGCTGTGAGGGCGAAACTTCTCCCACAACCACATCACCGCAATCGTCGACAAACCAAGCAAGCCGGCCTGCCAGCCGAAGGACGGCAAGGCCTGGGCCACCGCCGCCGGGAACGCCGCGAGGTTATCCAGCCCTGACGGCTTGGGCGCGGCGTCGAGCATCACATGGACCTGGGACAATACGATCAGCACGCCGATACCCGCCAGCATCCCGTACACCACCGCAGGCGCGGTGACCCGGAACCAGCAGCCGAGGCGAAAGCGCCCGGCCAACAATTGCAACAGACCGGCCAGCAACAGGATCGGCCCGAGCATTGCCACGCCATGCTGGCGCACCAATTCGAAGACCAACACCGCCAACCCGGCGGCCGGGCCACTGACTTGCAGCTTGGAACCTGCCAGGAAACCCACCACCAGGCCACCGATGATGCCGGTGATCAGGCCTTTGGCCGGTGGCAGGCCGGACGCGATGGCAATGCCCATGCACAAGGGCAGCGCCACCAGAAACACCACCACCGAAGCCAATAGCTCCCGTGGCAGAACAGCTTTTAATTGAGCACGCATGGCGACTCTCCCGAAGTTTTCTTCAGGCATGGCAAGGCCCTACCGCGCAAATGGCGGCAAGGCTTGAACCACACAAGTTTAGGAGTGGTTAGAAGCGCGCTTTGGGCGTCGCCACCGGTATCGGATGGCTGCCATCGAGCGGCAGGAAACGTCCCTGGTCCGCGTCATAGGCTTTGATCTCGCTGGTCTCGATGTTGTACACCCAGCCATGGATGAACAGCTGACCATTGGCCATGCGCGATGCGACCGAGGGATGCGTTCGCAAATGCTGCAACTGTGCGATCACGTTCTCTTCGGTGAGGATCGGCATGGTCTGTTTTTCGTCGCCACACGGACAGTTGTCGTGGACCATGGTCTTGGCCACTTCGGCGTGGCGCAGCCAGGCCTTGACCGTGGGCATTTTTTCCAGGGTGTCCGGGTTGAGCACGGCACGCATGGCGCCGCAATCGGAATGGCCGCAGACAATGATGTGCTGCACGCCGAGGGCCAGTACGGCGTATTCGATGGCGGTGGAGACGCCGCCGTTCATTTGCCCATAAGGTGGAACGACGTTGCCGACGTTACGGGTCACGAACAGGTCGCCGGGGGAGCTATGGGTGATCAACTCGGGCACGATGCGCGAGTCGGCGCAGGTGATGAACATTGCCCGGGGTTTCTGGGCGGTGGCGAGTTTCTTGAAGAGCTCTTCCTGTTGCGGAAAGATCTCGTGATGGAAATGCAAAAAGCCGTCAACAATATGCTGCAGCGCTGCATCGGCGGTTTCCGCCTCGGGTTGGGCTGAAGCCGACGCAGCCAACGGCTGTTTATCCTTGTCACTCATGATTCATCCTCTTTGACGGAACCAGTGGCTAAAACATCCAGGTCGACATGTTCGACCCGTCAGTCACTCGAAGAACAAGGTAGCGGCCGAAACTTAACTCAAACTGAAATCGAAGGCTCTAGGACAACGATTACAGGGGTGGCGAAACACTGGCGCAGTTCATGTCCAGCAGCCGTTCCAAGGTCAACTTTAATCAAATCAAAGACATCTGTCGGCCCGGCGGACAGAAGGCATCGCAATCCAGATTGTATCCGTCACGGCGCTCCAGCCCCAAGCGCTTGAGTGCCTTGACGAAACGCTGGGCCAGCAGGTCGGCGAACGGGCCTTCACCGCGCATCCGCGCACCGAAGCGGCTGTCATACAACTCGCCGCCGCGGCTCTGGCGGACCAGGCTCAACACATGGGCGGCGCGCTGCGGGTAGTGCGCCTGCAACCAATCCTCGAACAGCGGCGCGACTTCCAGCGGCAGGCGCAGCATGACGTAGGCGGCATTCTGCGCGCCGGCGGCGTGGGCTTCGGTCAGCAGGCTCTCGATCTCGCTGTCATTGATCATCGGGATCATCGGTGCACACAGCACCCCCACGGCAATACCCGCCTCGCGCATGACCTTGATCGCACGCAGCCGCGCCTTGGGCGCTGCCGCGCGGGGTTCGAGAATACGCTTGAGCTCATCGTCCAGGGTGGTGAGGCTGATCATCACGTGCACCAGGCGTTGTTGCGCCAGCTCGGTCAGCAGGTCCAGGTCGCGCAGGATCAGCGAACCCTTGGTGACGATGGTCACCGGATGCCGATAGCGCAGCAGCACCTCGAGAATCCGGCGGGTGATCCGTTGTTCACGCTCGATAGGCTGATAGGGATCGGTGTTGGACCCCAGCGCGATCGGTGCGCATTGATAGCCGCGCCGGGACAATTGCTCTTCGAGCACATCGGCGGCATTGCTCTTGGCGATCAGCTTCGTTTCGAAATCCAGCCCCGGCGACATGTCCCAATAGGCATGGCTGGGCCGAGCATAGCAGTAGATGCAGCCGTGTTCGCAGCCTCGGTACGGGTTGATCGAGCGGTCGAAGGGGATATCGGACGAGGTATTGCGGGTAATGATGGTCTTGGCCATTTCGATGCGCACTTCGGTGCCCTGGGTCGGCGGGACTTCCTGATACCAGCCGTCGTCCTCGGTCACCGAGCGGCTCGGGGCAAAGCGATTGTGCGGGTTGGCAGCGGTGCCGCGACCGCGCGGCGGCAGAGAGGCTGACATGGCGATACTCCAATAGCTGTATGTGCATACAGTATTCGCTGCCTTCCATTTAGGCCAGTGCCATTCAGCAGCCCGATGGGCACCCGGTGCGCAATTCACAACACTTTGACATCCTCCTTACGGGGTTTTAACCGGAGCGAGCCGAAACTGGCCGTCTCGTACCTTTTCGCTCCTGGTCGCTCCTGCATGTTCAAGTTATGTACCCGTTCACTGCTCTGCCTGGCCTTGCTCGTCGGACTCGCCGAATCCCCGGTCCAGGCGGATGATGCCGCCGAGACGAGGCCTGCTGAATGGGCCCAGCCAGTGGAAAAGGACTACAACCTTTACCAGATGTCCCCCACGCTCTACCGCAGCTCCTTGCCGGACGGCGGGGCCTTGCCCCTGCTGAGCAAACTCAGGATCGGCACGGTCATTACCTTCCTGCCGGAGTCGGATAAGCGCTGGCTGTCCACCCCCGGCATCGAGCAGGTGCAGTTGCCCTATCGCACCAACCATGTCGACGACAGTGACATTCTCCGGGCCCTGCGCGCCGTGCAGGCTGCCGAGGCCAAGGGGCCGGTGCTGATGCACTGCAAGCACGGCTCGGATCGCACCGGGCTGGTGGCCGCCATGTACCGGGTGGTGGTCCAGGGCTGGAGCAAAGAAGACGCCCTGAACGAAATGACGGAGGGCGGCTTCGGTGACAGCCATCACTTCAAGGATGGCGTTCGCTACATGATGCAGGCCGATGTGGAAAAACTTCGCACGGCATTGGCGAACGGCGACTGCAGCACCAGCGTGTTTGCCCTGTGCTCCCTGGAAAGCTGGGTCAATTCAACGACGACGGCGCGACACCTCGATCCTCAGGTTTTGCAGCCGGAGCATTGACCGGCGATGGGCCGATAAAGGCGGCGATGGATTCGGACAGTGGCCGCGAGTCGCCCGGACCAAACACGGTTTCGCGCAGCGCCCGGCCTGTCGCCGGGTTGAACAGACCTTCGCGCTTGAACCGCTCGAACACGCTGAGGGCCCATTCCTTCGACCAGGGATAGGCGTAAATCCTCGCCGCATAACCGGTCACCATGTAGTCCAGGCCATTGGGCCAGCGTTCGTTCGCGAAAGAGGGCAAATGCCCCGTGTGCGCGTTGACCTGGTCGAACACCTGCTGGACGCTACGCCCGTCGCCGTGGGTCCGATGCAGCTCCATATCGAATAACGCATTGCGCAACAGCAAGGCGGTTTCCCAACTGGCCTGAGTATTGGCGAAGGTCAGCAGTTGATCAGCGACCTTGTCAGGCATCGCCGCACCGGTTTGGTAGTGCTTCGACACGCGGACCAGGCATGGCTTGGAGAAACACCATTGTTCCAACAGCATGCCGGCAAACTCGGACGTATCGCGGGATAGATCGGTGATGCCCGAAATCTCGCGGTACTCGGCCCGGGTCAGCAGATGATGCAGGCAATGGCCGAACTCATGAAACAAAATGCGCAACTGCAGGTGGTCGAGCACGGCTGGCTGGTCACCCGAGCCGCGCGGCAGCCAGCCATGCAGGATCGCGATAGGGTAACGGGGCCGGCCTTCGGCGGTGATGGAGCGGTTTCGCAGGGTGGTGGTATTGGGGTAGCCATTGCGGTTCGCGTCGTCGAACGGATCGAAATACAGGTAGCCGATGAGCTGATCCCACTCGCGAACTTCGAAAAGCCGCACCTCCGGATTCCAGGTGGCAACGTCCTGACGTTCGATGAAATCCACCCCGAACAGCTCCGTTGCGATCAGCAGCAATTGTGCAAATGTCGACGCCAAGGGAAACCAGGCACTGAGCGCATGTCGGGAGGTTCCCGCCGTCTGCTGGCGAAGCTTTTCCGTCAGGTACGGATAGTCCCAAGGTTGCAGCTCGCTGAAACCATGCAGGCGGGCAAAGGCCTTGAGCTGTTCGGTGTCTTTGGCAAAAGCGCTTTGGTGCAGGGCGAGTTGCCCGCGCAAGAATGTCGTGACCTGCTCGGCCGATTCGGCTTGTTCTGGCTCGAGCGCCATTTGGGCGAAATTCGCGTAGCCGAGTGCTGTCGCGTACTGGTGTCGATCATCGAGCAATTGTTGGAGAACCTTGCCGTTATCGAACTGGCCGGCGTGGGGCCCCTGGTCCGATGCGCGGGTGCTGTAGGCCACGTACAGTGCTTGGCGCAAAAGGCGGTTGTCGGCGTAGCCCGTGACGATGCCAAATGACTCGTCGCTGAGGACCAGCCGCCATCCGGTGTGCCCAGCCTCGCGCGCCTGGCGGGCCATCTGCTGCTTGAAAGCCGACGGCAGGCCGCTCAGCTCGCTTTCATCGTCGAAGGTTTTGCTCCAGGCGTTATTGGCCTTGTGCAGGTTCTCCAGAAACTGTTGTTGAGCCTCTTTGATGCGGCGCTTCAAGGCGTCCAGGTCGGGCCGCGACGTGTGCGCCAGACCGTTCTGGCGAAATTGTCGGAGGATTTTTTCCAGGACGCGTGTGCGCGCCGGTTCGAAATGCTGGGCGATCTGGCTGTCTGCCAGGCGCTGATAAAGTTGGAACAGTTCCGGATGCTGCCTCAGCCAGCGCTGGAAATCATGCAGCCGCGCCGTGCAGTCCAATGAAGCCTGCGTCCATGCGTCCCCGCTTCGGGCCGAGGCCAGAAGGTCCAGTAGGGCGTCGAAACCTTCCAATCGCGTGTGGATTTCATCCATGGCCAGCACCAGGTCATCCCAGGTGGGAAACGCTGCCTGGGTCTTGATGATATGGGCGACCTGGGCACGGCTCTCGGCCAGGATCCGGTCAAGGGCCGGTGAGAAATGCCTGGCTTTGATTCGGTCGAAAGGGGGCAGGTCGTAGGCCTGCAACAGCGGGTTGTCAGCGTGGGGCATGGAAGCCTTCCTGTCAGTGGACTTGATGAACAAGTCTGGGCAGGAAGGCCGTAAGCCCTGCGGTATATATGTACCGCTTCCGGGCCGGGCGGCCCGGAAGGTGATGCCGCAGATGTCAGTCGGTTTTTTTCTTCAACTTGGGGTTGGGGAAAAACTGCACCGCCTGGACCTTGGCGTCCGGCGCTTTAAGCGCCGACGTGTTCACGCGGGTGCCCAACTCCTTGGGCACCGACAGGCCTTGCTCGTTGAGTGTGTCGGAATAACCGCAGGCCACACATTCACGGTGCGGTACGCCGTCTTCGTTCCACATCATCAATTTGTCCGGCTCGCTGCAGGCCGGGCAGACCGCCCCGGCGATAAAGCGTCGCTTGGTAATCACAGGTCCCTCACTCATGCTGCCGCGTCCTCGGTCAGGCCGCTGTGGCGCAAGAGTGCGTCAATCGACGGTTCACGGCCACGGAAGTCGACGAACAGCACCATCGGCTCCTGGGAACCGCCACGGGCCAGGATCGCCTCGCGGAAGGCGCGACCGGTGTCGGCGTTGAGCACGCCGTCCTCTTCGAACTTGGAGAACGCGTCGGCTGATAGCACTTCCGCCCACTTGTAGCTGTAATAGCCCGCCGCGTAACCGCCAGCGAAGATGTGGGCGAAGCTGTTGGGGAAACGGTTGTAGGCCGGCGGACGCATGACCGACACCTCGTCGCGCACGCCTTCGAGCACTTGCGCCACGCTGCGGCCGTCACCGTGAGTGGCGTGCAGCTCGAAGTCGAACAGCGAGAACTCCAGTTGGCGAACCATCATCAGGCCGGACTGGAAGTTTTTCGCCGCGAGCATTTTCTCCAGCAGGTCCTGGGGCAACGGTTCGCCGGTTTCGTAGTGGCCGGAAATCAGCGCCAGGCCTTCGGGTTCCCAGCACCAGTTTTCCATGAACTGGCTCGGCAGCTCCACGGCATCCCAGGCCACGCCGTTGATGCCGGACACGCCGGCATGTTCGACGCGGGTCAGCAGGTGGTGCAGGCCATGGCCGAACTCGTGGAACAGCGTGGTGACTTCGTCGTGGGTCAGCAGCGCCGGCTTGCCGCTGTCGGCCGGGGTGAAGTTGCACACCAGGTTGGCGACCGGGCTTTGCAGGACGCCATCGATCGTACGGCGACGGTCGCGGGCGCCATCCATCCAGGCACCGCCACGCTTGTTGGCGCGGGCGTAGAGGTCGAAGAAGAAGCGGCCGACGTGCTGGCCGTTCTCCTTGATTTCGAACAGGCGCACGTCCGGGTGCCAGCTGTCGAAGCCTTTCAGTTCGGCGATCTCGATGCCGTACAGACGCTGGACGATGGCGAACAGACCGCTCAGGACCTTGTCGATCGGGAAGTAGGCGCGCAGGGCTTCCTGGGCCACGCTGTAACGCTGCTGGCGCAGTTTTTCACCGTAGAAGCCGCTGTCCCAGCTTTGCAGGTCGGGGCAGCCCTGTTCGGCGGCAAAAGCCTTGAGCTGTTCCAGGTCCAGCGCCGCGAACGGCTTGCTGCGCTTGGCCAGGTCGCGCAGGAAACTGAGGACCTGGTCGCTGGACTCGGCCATCTTGGTCGCCAGGCTCAACTCGGCGAAGTTGGCGAAACCGAGCAATTGGGCCAGTTCCTGGCGCAGGTCGAGGATCTGTTCCATCACCGGGCCGTTGTCGTTCTGGCCGGCGTTCGGGCCCTGGTCGGAGGCGCGGGTGCAATAGGCGGCGTAGACTTCTTCGCGCAGGGCGCGGTCTTCGGCGTAGGTCATCACTGCGTAGTAGCTGGGGAATTCCAGGTTGATCAGCCAGCCGTCCAGCTCCTTGGCCTGGGCAGCGGCGGCCATTTGCGCCTTGGCCGAATCGGTCAGGCCAGCGAGGGCGGCTTCGTCAGTGACGTGCTTGGTCCAGGCCTGGGTCGCGTCCAGCAGTTGATTGGAGAAGCGGCTGCCCAGCTCGGACAGTTTGCTCTGCACCTCGGCGTAACGCTTCTGCTGCTCCGGTGGCAGGTCGATACCCGACAGGCGGAAGTCACGCAGGGAATGTTCCAGGATGGTTTTCTGCGCTACGTCGAAACCGGCGGCTTCAGGGCTGCTCGCCAGGGCTTCGAAGGCCTGGAACAGCTCGCGGTTCTGGCCCAGCTCGGTGGAGTAGGCACTCAGTGCCGGCAGGCAGGCCTCGTAGGCTTCGCGCAGTTCCGGGCTGTTGCGCACGGCGTTCAAATGACTGACCGGGCTCCAGGCGGCGCCCAGGCGATCATTGAGTTCGTCCATCGCCAATACCAGGCCGGCCCAGGTAGGCTGGCTGCCCTGGGTCTTGAGAATTTCAGCGATGGCGGCACGGTTGTCAGCCAGGATCTGCTCGATGGCCGGTTGCACGTGCTCGGCACGGATCGCCGAGAATGGCGGCAGGTCATAGGATTGCAAAAGAGGGTTGTTCACGCTCACGGTTGACACCTTGGCTGGAAGAAACATGGGCCCATCTTAATTACAATCGACGTTCACCGCAGCTAGCAGCACCTATCAGTAACAAAGAGAGAGCCTATCGTGACCCTTCGCACGTACCAGAATCACAGCCCGCAGTTAGCCCGTGGCGCTTTTGTCGACAGCACCGCGGTGGTGATCGGCGACGTCGAAATCGGCGAAGACAGTTCCGTCTGGCCGCTGACGGTCATTCGCGGCGACATGCACCGCATCCGCATCGGCGCCCGCACCAGTGTCCAGGACGGCTGCGTGCTGCACATCACCCATGCCGGGCCGTTCAATCCCGAGGGCTTCCCATTGCTGATCGGCGACGACGTGACCATCGCCCACAAAGTCATGCTCCATGGCTGCTCCGTGGGCAGCCGGATCCTGATCGGCATGGGCAGCATCGTCATGGACGGCGCGGTGGTCGAAGATGATGTGATCATCGGTGCTGGCAGCCTGGTGCCGCCGGGCAAACGTCTGGAAAGCGGCTTTTTATATGTGGGCAGCCCAGTGAAGCAGGCCAGGCCGCTGACGGACAAGGAGCGCGCGTTCTTCACCTACAGTGCGGCGAACTACGTGAAGCTCAAGGACCTGCATCTGGCTGAAGGCTACGACCAGGCCTGACGGGTTCGCCTGCCACCTCTATTCATCGTGGCGAGGGAGCTTGCTCCCGCTGGGCTGCGCAGCAGCCCCATTACTCCCAGGAACTGCAATGCATTACCAGACTGTACTCTTCGACCTTGACGGCACCCTCACCGACCCCCGCGAAGGCATCACCCGTTCGATCCAGTTCGCCTTGAGCAAGCTGGGCATCGACGAGCCCGACCTGAGCCGCCTCGAGCATTTCATCGGCCCACCGCTGTTGCAGGCCTTCATGCAGTTTTACGACTTCGACGAAGCGAAGGCCTGGGAGGCGGTGAATTTCTATCGGGAGCGCTTCAAGGTCACTGGCCTATACGAAAATCGCGTTTTCGACGGCGTGATGCCACTGCTGGAAACCCTGGGCGACCAAGGGCGCCAGTTGTACATCGCCACCTCCAAACCCTGGGTCTTCGCCCGGGAAATCGCCCGCCACTTCGACTTCGCCCGGCACTTCAAGGTGATCTACGGCAGTGAACTGGACGGCACCCGCACCGACAAAATCGAGCTGATCGCCCACCTGCTGGCCGAAGAAGGCCTCGACCCGGCCAGCACCCTGATGATCGGCGACCGCAAACACGACCTGATCGGCGCCCGCAGCAATGGCCTGGATGCAGCGGCGGTGGGGTATGGGTTTGGCAGCCATGCAGAACTTAGCGCCGAGGGCCCGGCGTATCACTTCGATACGGTGGATGCGTTGCATCAGGCGTTTTTGCGGGGCTGACTGGGCCTCAAGGCGCACACCCTATGTGGCGAGGGAGCTTGCTCCCGCTCGGCGGCACAGCCGTCGTAATTCGGCTGATGCGGTTTGTCCGTGGGACTGCGCTGACCATCTTTGGGACGGCTTCGCCGTCCAGCGGGAGCAAGCTCCCTCGCCACAGGTACTAGCCATATCCCGGTCCCCCCAAGTATTGGAAAGCAACGGTTCAAGGCCTGAACTGGCTGGGCGCCACGCCGCTCCAGCGCACGAAGGCGTGGCGGAAGCTGGCGGTTTCGCTGAAGCCCAGTCGTTCGGCGATTCGATAGATCGGCAATTGATCCTCGCAGAGCATCTGCTTGGCCCGTTCGAAGCGCAGTTCGTCCAGCAGTTCCTGGTAGCTGCAGCCCAGGTCCTTGAGGTGGCGTCGCAAGGTGCGTGCCGAGCAGTTCATTTGTTCGGCCAGGCCTTCCAGCCCGGGGGCGGCGTTCAGTTGGGCGTCGAGCAACTGGCGGATCCGTCCCAGCCAGGCCTGGCGTCCGGTGAATTCGGTGTTCTGCCGGCGGCAACGTTCGGCCATGGCGTGATGGGTGACGGAGTCGGCCAGGGGCAAGGGTTGGTCGAGCCAGTGACGCTCGAAGGCGAACGCGTTATCGACGCTGTCGAAGCGCACCGGGCACATGAAGAGCTCGGCGTAGCGCGCCTGGTAATCGGGCGCCGGATGTTCGAAGCGTGCCGCACGCAAGGGCAGTGCATGACCAAGGAGGTCGTTACAGATGACCCTCAGCGAAACCATGCAGAACTCGGCATTGAACACCGCCAGGGCCGGATTCTCCCGATAATCGCTGGCGCTGAACCAGACGTACTGGCCGTCATCGTCCAGGTTCAGTTCGAAGAGTGTTCCCAATAGCGCCGGATAGCGCAGTGCCAGGCGCAAGGCGTCACCTAAGGTGGCACTGGTCAGCAGCGCATAGCCGAGCATGCCGTACGACGAAACGTGCATGCGCAGGCCCAGCTCCAGGCCGATGTCGCGCTTGAGGGCCACGGCGTTGGCGCAGACCTGCATCTCCTGGTTGGTGGTGATGCGCGTATCGGCCCGGCTCAGGTCCGCCGCGCTGATGCCGCTGCCGGCCAACAAGGCATCACTGGGCAAGCCTTCGCTTTTAAAGGTGCTCAGTACCAGTGAGACGGCGTTGAGGGTGGTGAGGTGGGAATGAAGCATGTCCGTTTCCAGCCTGGGGAAGCTGGAAACGGAGCAAGTTATGTGCCGGACGCTTTGTGCTATGACACTGCAGTTGTGGCGAGGGAGCTTGCTCCCGCTCGGGCGCGCAGCGACCGCTGATCATTGGGAGCGCTTCGCGCTCCAGCGGGAGCAAGCTCCCTCGCCACAGGTTAGTGCGGAGCCTGGGTCAGGCGAGTTCGCCACACAGGTCCAGCTCAACCAACCGTCGCACCTCTTCCACGGGCAGACCGGCGCCAATCAATGCCTGCAACTTGCCGAACGCGGCTTCACGGGTCATGCCGCCGCCGGACAGTACGCCAACGCCACGCAAGCGACTGCCAGCCTCGTAAACGTCCAGCTCGACGCCCCCTTCATGGCATTGGGTCACCGCCACGATGACCACACCGCTGTTCCGCGCCCGCTCGAGGCTGGCGAGGAAGGCCGGGTTGTCGCTCGGCCCGGTGCCGCTGCCGTAGCATTCCAGCACCAGGCCCTGGATGCCGCTGCCCAGCAGGCCGTCCAGGATCTCGGCGCTGATGCCGGGAAACAGCGGTAGCGCCGCGATGTTCGCCAGTTGCTTGGGCTGGTTGTAATTCAGCTGCGCCGGCAGCGAGGAGGCTTTGAGGCCGCCGCCCTGGCGTTCGAGGCGCTTGAACGGGTGACGACCAAAGCTGCGCACTTTCGCGCAACGGGTTGGCGCCAGCAGTTCACCATGGAAGTACAGATGCACACCCGGCGCCAGGCCTTGGCCGAGAGCGACCAGCGCACCGCTGAGGTTTTCCCAGGCGTCACTGTCGGTCACGCCGGCAGGCAGCATGGAGCCGGTGAAGCAGACCCGCGCATGCAGGCCCAGCAGTTGGAAACTCATCGCCGCGGCGCTGTAGGCCAGGGTGTCGGTGCCATGCAGGATCAGTACGCTGTCGCAGCCCTGCACATCCACGGCATCGACCACCGCTTCGCGCAGTTGCTGCCAGTAGGCCGGTGTCATGTTGGCGCTATCGATCAGCGGCGACATTTCCCGGAAGCGCCATTGCGGGACGACGAGTTCAGGTTGGCTGTGCAGGTAATCGCGCATCCGCGCTTCGAAACCGGATGCCGGGGCCAGGCCGTGGGCGCTGGCTTGCATGCCGATGGTGCCGCCGGTGTAGAGCACCATGACGTGCTGGGCGGCAGGGTAGGTCGAGCCATTCATGGGGTTGTTCTCCGAGGACGAAAACGGCAGCGTGGGTTAGCTGCCACAACATAAGGTCGAGCATGACGCCGACCTTAGGCTGTGTCACGCCGGACGCAGGGGATGCGTCCGGTTTTTACAAACAGCTTTTACCGATCAGCGTTGCGCTGCGGTCGCGCCAGCAACAGCGGCGTCAGGTTTGGCAACCGGCGCCGAGGGGCTGGCAGGCCAAGCCTTGCGGTCCAGATCCAGGTCCGGGAACTTGCTGGAATCGAACACAGGAGTCTTGATGCCGGCCGAACGCTGGTCATCGTAGTCACGCAGGATGCGCATGCCGACCTTGAACAGCAGGAACAGCGCGATCAGGTTCACGAACGCCAGCAGGGTCATGGTGATGTCGGCGAAGGCGAACACGGTGCTGAGGTTTTCGATGGCGCCCCAGAAAATCAGGACCAGGACCAGTGCGCGGTAGGCGATCAGGGCCTTGCGGTTTTCACCCAGCATGAAGCGCAGGTTGTTCTCGCCCAGATAGTAGTTGTAGAGGATCGAGGTGAAGACGAACAGCGCCAGGGCTACAGAGATGAACATCCGGCCCCAGTCACCCACGACGGCCGCCAGGGAGTTCTGGGTCAGGGCAATGCCATCGCCTTCGAAACCTGGGGTGTAGAAGCCCGACAGCAGGATCAGCAGCGCGGTGCAGGTGCAGATCACGAAGGTGTCCAGGAACACGCTGAACGCCTGTACCACACCCTGGGCAACCGGGTGTTCGACCGACGCGACAGCAGCGACGTTAGGCGCACTGCCCAGGCCGGCTTCGTTGGCGAACACGCCACGCTTGACGCCCATGACGATGGCACTGCCGATCAGGCCGCCAAAGGCCTGGTCCAGGCCGAAGGCGCTCTTGACGATAGTCGCCAGCATGGCCGGTACGTGGTCGAATTGCAGCACGATCACGTAGATGGTCACGGCGATGTACGCCAGGGTCTTGACCGGTACCAGCAGGTCGGCGACCTTGGCGATACGCTTGATCCCGCCAATGAACACCAGGCCCAGCAGCACCGCCAGGCCCAGGCCGGTGTAGGTGGTGTCGAAGCCGAAGGCGTTGTTCAGCGAATGGGTGACGGCATGGGCTTGCAGGCCGTTGAAGGCGAAGCCGAAGGTAACCAGCAGCAGGAACGCCATGATCATGCCCAACCAGCGCTTCTGCAGGCCGTGCTGGATGTAGTAGGACGGGCCGCCGCGGAACTGGCCTTCGGAGTCGCAGCGCTTGTAGAGCTGGCCGAGGGAGCATTCGAAGAAGCTGCTGGACATGCCGACCAGCGCGGTCACCCACATCCAGAACACCGCACCAGGACCGCCGAGGGTCACGGCGATACCGACACCGGCGATGTTGCCCGCGCCGACACGACCGGCCAGGCTGAGCATCAGGGCCTGGAAGGAACTGAGCTGGTCAGTGCTGCTTTTCAGGCTGTCACGGAACACCGTGAACATGTGAAAGAAATGACGGAACTGGACGAAACGCGAGCGGATCGTGAAGTAGCTTCCGAGCCCGACAATGAGCACGATCAGCACTTTCCCTGAGAGGAAGTCGTTGATGACTTCAAGCATGAGTATTCCTCGCTGTTTTTTGTTTAAGCAAATGCTGGCCATTTGGAAATATCGCGTTACATCGGTCGGCGCGCGGCACAACAGGTGAGGCGATGTTTCGTCCCGGTCCATTTTCGCGGGTTTGTTATTAGTTCGGTTTTCGCATGTTTAAGGATCTCGCTGCAGACGACCGCTCATGCGAAGAGGGGCGGCACTATACCTATCAGTGCGGTGCCCGTCTGCACAGTTGTGGTGCGTCCGACGAAACGAACCCTTTGAAACACCTGGCCTTTCGGTCAGGTTCTTGTGGGAACGAGCCTGCTCGCGTTGGCTGGCGACGCGGTTTACAACGGGCAGCGCGTCGTCGTTTATCGCGAGTAGGTTCCTTCCCACAGGTTCAGTCATCCTTTGCTGCTATCAATTAAAAAAAGGGCTTGGGGAAGATCCCCAAGCCCTCAAAAGGTGAGAGGTGTCTAGTCCCTCGACCTGGTGAGCGGTGGTCGTGTCGATCACGCTTTGAGCGGGACCAGACGCGGAGCAATCATGTTTTCCGGGCGCAGGATGTCGTCGAGCATGGCGTCGTCGAGCAAGCCTTCTTCGCGCACCAGTTCCAGCACGCCGCGGCCACTTTCCAGGGCAACACGGGCGATGCGGGTGGCGTTTTCATAGCCGATGTACGGGTTCAGGGCGGTGACCAGGCCGATCGAATGCTCGACCAGTTCACGGCAGCGCGCTTCGTTGGCGGTGATGCCGACGATGCAGTGCTCGCGCAGCATGTCCATGGCCCGTTGCAGCAGGCGGATCGAGTCGAAGATCTTGAAGGCGATCAGCGGCTCCATCACGTTCAGTTGCAGTTGGCCGCCTTCGGCCGCGATGGTCAGGGCCAGGTCGTTGCCGATGATCTGGAATGCCACCTGGTTGACCGCTTCCGGGATCACCGGGTTGACCTTGCCGGGCATGATCGAGCTGCCTGGCTGGCGGGCCGGCAGGTTGATTTCGTTGATGCCGGTGCGCGGGCCGCTGGACAGCAGGCGCAGGTCGTTGCAGATCTTCGACAGCTTGACCGCGGTGCGCTTGAGCATGCCGGAGAACAGCACGAAGGCGCCCATGTCGGAAGTTGCTTCAATCAGGTCGGCAGCCGGAACCAGCGGCTGGCCGCTGATGGTTGCCAGGCGCTGCACGGCCAGGGCCTGGTAGCGCGGGTCGGCGTTGATGCCGGTGCCGATGGCGGTGCCGCCCAGGTTCACTTCGGTGAGCAGTTCAGGCGCCAGGGTTTTCAGGCGTGCCAGGTCTTCGCTCAGGGTGGTGGCGAAGGCGCGGAATTCCTGGCCGAGGGTCATCGGCACGGCGTCTTGCAGTTGGGTGCGGCCCATTTTCAGGACGTGACTGAATTCTTCACCTTTGGCCGCGAACGCCTGGATCAGGCTGTCGAGGCTGGCCAGCAACGCGTCGTGGCCCAGCAGCAGACCCAGGCGGATCGCGGTCGGGTAGGCGTCGTTGGTGGACTGCGCCATGTTCACGTCGTTGTTGGGGTGCAGGTACTGGTACTCGCCTTTCTGGTGGCCCATGGCCTCCAGTGCGATGTTGGCGATGACTTCGTTGGCATTCATGTTGGTCGACGTGCCGGCGCCGCCCTGGATCATGTCCACCACGAATTCTTCGTGGAAGTCGCCGCGGATCAATCGTGCACAGGCTTCACTGATGGCTGCGTGCTTGGCTTCGCTGAGCTGGCCCAGTTCGCGGTTGGCGTCAGCGGCGGCCTGTTTGACCATGGCCAGGCCGACCACCAGCTTAGGGTAATGCGAGATCGGGACGCCAGAGAGACGGAAGTTGTTTACCGCTCGCAGGGTCTGGATGCCGTAATACGCTTGCGCTGGTACTTCGAGTACGCCAAGCAGGTCTTTTTCTGTGCGGAATGATGCAGCGGAGGACATGATGGAAATCATCTCGATAAGGACCCGGTCTGAGCCGGAACGCTGCGAATCCTAGGCTCTCGAAAAAAATAGGGCCAATGCTGTTAAGCACTGGCCTATGCATATTCGGCATAATGTCAGTGTGACGTCGGCGGTGCGACGAACGTGTGACCTGTTTTGGTGCGTTTAAGGGAGGCGTGATGAATCTTGAAAGCAAATGGCTTGAGGACTTCAGTGCCCTGGCCGCCACCCGCAGTTTCTCCCAGGCGGCCGAGCGGCGTTTCGTGACGCAACCGGCCTTCAGCCGGCGAATCCGCAGCCTCGAGGCGGCGCTGGGGCTGACCCTCGTCAACCGTTCGCGCACGCCCGTCGAGCTGACGGCGGCGGGGCAGTTGTTCCTGGTGACGGCGCGTACGGTGGTCGAGCAACTGGGTGAAGTGTTGCGCCATTTGCATCACCTGGAGGGCGGGCAGGGCGAAGTCATACAAGTGGCCGCCGCCCACTCCCTGGCGCTGGGCTTCTTCCCGCGTTGGATCGCCCAACTGCGCAACGAAGGGATGAACATCGCCACGCGGCTGGTGGCGACCAACGTCGGCGATGCCGTCCATGCCTTGCGTGAAGGGGGCTGCGACCTGATGCTGGCCTTCTACGATCCGGATTCGGCCATGCAAATGGACCCGGAAATCTTCCCGTCGCTGCACCTGGGCCAGACCGAGATGCTGCCGGTGTGCGCCGCCGGTGCCGATGGCAAGCCGCTGTTCGACCTTGAAGGCGAGGCCAGCGTGCCGCTGCTGGCCTACAGCGCCGGGGCCTTCCTCGGGCGCTCGGTCAACCAGTTGTTGCGCCAGCGGGCGTTGCGGTTCACCACCATCTACGAGACGGCCATGGCCGACAGCCTCAAAAGCATGGCCCTGGAAGGCCTGGGCATCGCCTGGGTGCCGCACCTGAGCGTACGCGCCGAACTGGCCCGGGGCGAACTGGTGATCTGCGGTGGGACACAATGGCACGTGCCGCTGGAGATCCGCCTGTACCGCTGCGCCCTGGTGCGCAAGGCCAATGTGCGGTTGTTGTGGCGCAAGCTCGAAGGTGGCGTGGCGCAGGGTGTGGCCGGATCCTGAAGACAACGCGGATCCCCTGTGGTGCGGGCTTGAGGCTACCTCAACTCAACAGCACTTGGGCCCACCCTTGCCACCGTAACCAACAGCGCAATCAAGCCAGACAACTACCCTGTGGCGAGGGAGCTTGCTCCCGCTCGG
>NZ_FOTH01000023.1:0-107850 GCF_900114515.1 Pseudomonas sp. NFACC46-3 | reverse complement strand
GAGGGAGCTTGCTCCCGCTGGGTGGCGTAGCCGCCCCCGTTTTTCCCAACCACTGAAGATGTTCCAGCCCGGCGACAGTGGCGTCTGCTGCGCAGCCGAGCGGGAGCAAGCTCCCTCGCCACAGAAGCTCGCTAGCCCATGACATTGGCGAACGCCCATGCATTGGATGCCTGCACAAGGCAGGCGACGACCCACTCTGGAAGACCATTGAGCGCTTGTGGCGAGGGAGCTTGCTCCCGCTGGGTGGCGCAGCCGCCCCCGTTTTTCCCAAACCACTGAAGATGTTCCAGCCCGGCGACAGTGGCGTCTGCTGCGCAGCCGAGCGGGAGCAAGCTCCCTCGCCACAAAGGCATTGCTCTTCCCCAAAGCGGTGCTCTTGCGCAAGTCATTTCCCCTGCCAAAAGTCACACCTAATATTGCCAGTCGTCACTTTTTCAGCCCGTTTTTAAACCTTTTGGACTTTATGTGTTCTAGTTATCACTTGCGCATTTGCGCGGCTGCGAAAGTGCCGCTAAATTGCCATCATTGATACCGAGCATTCTGTTATGCGTATAGACGGCTTTTCATCCCAGTCCTATCCCATCAAGCGCAAGCCTCGTGCAGGCAAAATCGCTGAGCAAGAGTCCTTCGATGAAGATATCGATGGCGAACTGGAGTTTCCGTCTGAAGAGCAACTGGCTGCCCGCGCCGCCAAAGCCTCCGCGCAACGCCTGAGCAATCTTCCCGCCCGCCAGCAGGACATGCTTTACCACCGTGCGATGAGCCGCAGTGTCGCCACGGCCCTGGCGAGCTACCTGAGTACCGCCGGTTTCGTCGATTGGGATATGGAAGTGCTGGGTCTCGATCTCTACATCTGATGGTCTTGCCTTACTACCTGGGCTGCCCGTCCTGGAGCGAAAACGCCTGGCGCGATTATCTTTATCCCCAGGACGCCAAAACCTCCGACTTCCTGAATCTCTATTCCCAAGTATTCAATGCCGTGGAAGGCAATACGACTTTCTACGCCAGCCCCTCTGCGGCCATCGTCCAGCGTTGGGCCGAAACCATGCCCGGACATTTTCGCTTCACCGCCAAACTGCCCGGTGACATCAGCCACAACGGCGACTTGCGTGAGCGGCTGACAGCCACCGAAACCTTCGTGCAATTGCTCAGCCCCCTGGGTGAGCGGGTTTCGCCGTTCTGGCTGCAATTATCCAAGGCCTTTACCCCCAATCGATTGCCCGAGCTGGCGGGTTTCATCGACGCTTTCGAGCGGCCGTTGGCCGTGGAAGTGCGCCACGATGAGTTCTTTGCCAAGGGCGATGCCGAACGGCGACTCAACCGCTTGTTGCTC
This sequence comes from Pseudomonas sp. NFACC46-3, assembly GCF_900114515.1. Lineage (NCBI taxonomy): Bacteria > Pseudomonadati > Pseudomonadota > Gammaproteobacteria > Pseudomonadales > Pseudomonadaceae > Pseudomonas > Pseudomonas sp. NFACC46-3. Next base: position 106,517 of record NZ_FOTH01000023.1, on the reverse strand, counting down.
GATCGCGGTATCGAACGTATCTGCCTCGATCCCCGGGCGCTGTTCAGTTGCACCTCCTCCGACCCTGGCGTGCTCCATGCCCAATCGAAAAAACCGCGGGTGCCACCGCGACCGACGGCCTTCACCCAATGCCCGCAGGTGCGCTTCATCGGCCATCCGGTGCTGGAAGCCAATGAACCGTTCCTGACGCCGTGGGTAGAGAAAATCGCCGGATGGATCGAAGAAGGGCGCACGCCTTATATCTTCCTGCACACCGCCGACAACCTGCTGGCGGCGAAACTCGCGCAACGCTTCCACACTCGCCTGATGAGTCGTTTGCCTGGCTTGCCGGCCCTGCCTGAGCTATATAGAGAGCCCGCCGCCGAGCAACTGGGTTTGCTCTGAGGCCAACACTCTCTGCCCAGGAGCGAACTACATGGATGCGCAAACTCGTCGAGCCCAGGCGTTCAAGGCCTTGCACGAACGTGAAGGGGCTTTTGTCATTCCCAACCCGTGGGATGTCGGTTCGGCCAAGATGTTGGCCAGCCTCGGCTTTGAAGCCCTGGCGACCACCAGTGCCGGCCATGCTTTTTCCTTGGGCCGGCCCGATGGCGCGCTGGGCCTGGAGGACACGCTGGCCAATGTGCGGGCGATTGTGGCGGCCACCGACCTGCCCGTAGCCGTGGACCTGGAAAATGGTTTTGCCGATGCCCCCGACGATTGCGCGCGTAACCTGCTCCGTGCGGCAGAGGCCGGTGCGGTGGGTGGTTCGATCGAGGATGCCACGGGGCGCGAAGACAGCCCGATCTATTGCTTCGAGCATGCGGTGGCACGGGTCAAGGCCGCCGCCGACGCAGTGCGCAGCTTGCCGTACCCCTTCCTGCTGACCGCCCGGGCGGAGAACTTCCTGCACGGCAATCCGGACCTGGACGACACCATTCGCCGCTTGAAGGCCTTCGCAGACGCGGGGGCCGACGTGTTGTACGCCCCGGGGCTGAGCAGTGCCGAGCAAGTGCTTGCAGTGGTGCGGGCCGTGGCGCCGAAACCGGTGAACGTGCTGATGTCCGGGGCGCTGGACCTGACGGTGACACAATTGAGTGAACTGGGGGTCAAGCGCATCAGCGTCGGATCGGCCCTGGCTCTGGCTGCCTATGGCGAGTTCTTCCGCGCCGCCGAAGAAATCCAGCAGCAGGGCACATTCACTTTCACGCGCCGCTCGATGCCATTCAAGCAGGCCAACCAATTATTCAAGGGTTGAGGCCCGAGGCAACGTCGTGCGGTTTTTGAAAGTTCTTGCTGTCGTGGCACTGCTCGTTGGCGTCGCAGTGCTGGGGGTATGGCGCGGCTGGGTGTCGCTGCCGCCCCAATGGAATCCCTGGGCGCCGCTGGACGTCAACCTTGCGCCGAACCTGCTGACCCGTTTCAAACTCATGGCCCTGCGCAACGACCCGCAGCTCTGCGACCAGGCCCTCGCCACCTCGGGGCTGCGCACCGCTCGCCAGGCTGACAGCGGTGCCCATACAGATTGCCCGCTGACCAACGTGCTGAGGGTACAGGGCGGTGAGGTGGCACTGAGCAGCAGTTTCCTTGCCAGTTGCCCGTTGGCGGTGGCGTTCGCGCTATTCGAGCGCCATGCGTTGCAGCCGGCGGCAGTCGCGACCTATGGCCAGAGAGTGGCACGGGTTGATCATCTCGGCAGTTTTGCCTGCCGCAACATGTACGGTCGGGAAAGCGGGGCGCGCAGCCAGCACGCCACTGCCAGTGCGCTGGACATCGCCGGGTTTCGCCTGGCCGATGGCCGCACGATCAGCGTGCTCAGGGACTGGCCGAAGGACAACGCCGACGCGCGGTTCCTGCGCCAGGTTCGCGAGGGTGCCTGCGATATGTTCAGTGTGGTCTTGAGTCCGGATTACAACGCGGCGCACCGCAACCATTTTCATCTGGATGTCGGGCCTTGGTGGATCTGTCGCTAGTGTCCTGAGTGGATCAGGCGGCGATACGCAGGTTCTGCAGCACGATCGGACGTGCCCAGCGGGTGTCGAAGTCCAGTTGTTTCTGTTGTGCCACCAATTCCTCTTCCGGGAAAGGCGGAAACGGCTTGTCCAGCAAGTCGAGTTCGAACTCGGCGATTGGCAGGTGCAATGGACGCGGCTGCGGCGCCGGGCCAGGTTCAGGCAGCGGTTGGCCGGCGGTGAGAACGAGTGGGCGAACCCAGTTGCTTTCGAAGGTCTGTTGTTTTTGCTGGGCGGCGATTTCTTCCGCTGGGAAAGGTGGGAACGGTTTGTCCAGCAGGTCCAGTTCGAATTCGGCGATGGGCAGAAACAGCGGCTCAGGTGGCTTGACCGGGGTTTCGGTCACTTCGCAGGTGCGCTGGCTGATGATGTGTTCCAGCAGTTCGGCGCCGAGGGTCGGTTCAACCGCTTCATCGAGAGGCACTGGCTCGTAGCTGCCAGGTGCCGGTGCGTTATCACCCAGTTGATCGGCCAGGGCCCGGGCGAAAAAATCCTGCCACAGGTGACTGACGCCGCTCAGCGCTTGGGTGTTACGCAGGCTGTAATCACCGTAAGGGGAGATAACGCCTATCGATGTGGATTGAATGTCTGACATTTTTCTCGGTCGACGCTCAGCTCTGGCAAAATGCCGTTCACCGTTGTTATCGGCCGTTTTTGCCGATCCTTAATTTTTTGAGCATGTTTCCATGAGTGAGCAACCCGCGGCCTGCCGCATCCATGTCGAGGCCCTGGCCCCGGCCTTTCAACCGCAGGCCGAGCACTGGGCCGAGCGGCTTGGCCTGCCTTTGCAGGTGGACGATGGCGAGTTTGCCTTGCAGGTCGGCGAGCAGGGGTTGCAGTTGCAGCAACTGGGCCCGGACGCGCCAGGGCCGGTGCGGGTGGACTTCGTTGAGGGCGGTGCGGCCCACCGTCGGTTGTACGGCGGCGGCAGTGGCCAGATGATCGCCAAGGCGGTCGGCATTGCCCAAGGTGTGCGGCCACGAGTGCTGGATGCCACCGCCGGGTTGGGCAAGGATGCGTTTGTGCTGGCCAGCCTGGGCTGCGAGATGAGCCTGATCGAGCGTCAACCGCTGATTGGAGCGCTGTTGGAGGATGGCCTGGTCCGTGGGGCGGAGGATTTCGACGTGGCGCCCATCGTGGCGCGCATGCGCTTGCTCAAGGGCAATTCCATCGAGGTGATGCGCAACTGGGAGGGCGAGCCGCCCCAGGTCATCTACCTGGACCCGATGTTTCCCCATCGGGAGAAAACCGCCCTGGTGAAGAAGGAAATGCGCTTGTTCCGCCCCCTGGTGGGCGATGACCCGGACGCCCCGGCGCTGCTGGCCGCGGCCCTGGCCCTGGCGACTCACCGGGTGGTGGTCAAGCGTCCACGCAAGGCCCCATGTATCGAAGGGCCGAAGCCAAGTCATGGGCTCGATGGCAAATCCAGTCGCTACGACATCTACCCCAAGAAAGCGCTCAAGCCCTGAGACCGTGTCGCCTGTATCGCGAGCAAGCTCCCACATTGGATCTGTGGCGTTCATAAACCCTGTGGGAGCGAGCTTGCTCGCGATGTGGCCCTTCCAGTCAGCGAAAGGCTACCGGGGCGAGCTAAGGCCGATAAGCCCGCACAAACAACCCCACCACTTCCTGTACATGGGCCTCGGCGGCTTCGCCTTCCAACTGAGGCCCGCAGCCGTATAACAGACGGAAGTTCGCCGCGCCCTTGATCAGGCAGAAGAAATGCTCGGCGGCATTGCGCGGTTTGTCGATGCTCAGGGCGCCGCTCTGGTTGACCTTGATCAGCAGCCGCTCCATGCCTGAGAGCATCCGCTGTGGGCCTGCTTCGTAGAAGATCGTCGAGAGCTTCGGGTCTTGGCTGCCCAGGGCCATGATCAGCCGATGCAGGTTCAACGATTCCTCGCTGCTGACGAGCTGGTGGAAGCCACGGGCGATGTTCAGCAGCACGTGTTCGATCGGAACGCCGTCCGGCCATTCGAAAAACAGCGGCGGCACCTGCTCTTCACATTTGGCTATCACGGCAGCGGAAAACAGCGTCTCCTTGTCGTTGAAGTGACTGTAGACCGTCAGCTTCGAGACCCCGGCCTCGGTAGCGACGGCGTCCATGCTGGTACTGGCGTAACCCATGCTCACGAACAAGCGCTTCGCCGCGTCGAGAATGGCCTGGCGCTTGGCCAGGTCCTTGGGACGGCCGGGACCGGAGGGGATTGGAGGATTGTTCGACATTCTTCGCTTTAATACTGGACTGGTGAGTTTGCTATTAATAACATACTCGCCAGTATAATTATTCCAAGCACCATTAGCGAAAGGTCACTCGCCATGTTCCGCTATGCCTTGCCCCTCGCCGTGCCAGTCACCCTGGCTTTTTTATTGTCTGCGTGCGGTCATGACGAGCCGGTCCCGGTCGCCGTGCGCCCCGCCATGGTGGTGAAACCACAGCCTTCGGCCCAGGCGATGGACAGTTACCCCGGCGAAGTGCGCGCCCGTTTCGAGCCCGACCTGGCTTTTCGCATTGGTGGCAAAGTGAGTCGACGCCTGGTCGAAGAGGGTCAGCGGGTCAAGGCCAATCAACCATTGGCCGAGCTCGACCCCGAAGATGTGCGCCTGCAACTGGAAGCCGCCCGTGCCCAGGTCGCCGCCGCCGAGGCCAACCTGAACCTGGTACGCGCCGAGCGTGACCGCTACAAAACCTTGATGGAGCGGCAAATGGTCAGCCGCTCCCAGTACGACAACGCGGAGAACCTCTATCGCTCCGGCGCTGCGCGGCTCAAGCAGATCAAGGCCGAGTTCGATGTCGCCAATAACCAGGCCAGTTATTCGGTATTGCGTGCCCCCCAGGATGGCGTGGTCGCCCGGCGTTCGGTGGAGGTCGGGCAGGTGGTATCGGCGGGTCAAACGGTGTTCACCCTTGCCACCGATGGCGAGCGGGAAGTGCTGATCGACCTGCCGGAACAGAGTTTTGGCCGGTTCAAGATCGGCCAGCCGGTTTCGGTCGAACTGTGGAGCCAGCCCGACCAGCGCTTCAGCGGACGCATTCGCGAGCTGTCGCCGGCCGCCGATCCCAAGTCTCGCACCTTCGCCGCCCGTGTGGCCTTCACCGCCGGCAGTGTTCCGGCCGAGCTGGGCCAGAGTGCGCGGGTGTTTATCCAGACTGCCGACAAGGTGCCGCTGTCGGTGCCCTTGTCGGCTTTGACGGCTGAAAATGGCGCGACCTATGTCTGGGTCGTTAACGCCAACAATACCCTGAAGAAAGTCCCGGTGCGGGTCGGCGCCTTCGGCGAAAAGACTGTTCCGGTGCTGGAAGGCCTCAGCCCCGATGACTGGGTGGTGGCGGCCGGCGTGCATGTGCTCCTCGACGGCCAGCAGGTGCGGCCGGTGGATCGCTCCAACCGCGTGGTCAATCTGACGGCCAAGGAGTAATCCCCGATGGGTTTCAATCTTTCCGAATGGGCGCTGCGCAACCGCCAGATCGTACTGTTCCTGATGCTGTTGCTGGCCATCGTTGGTGCGCTTTCCTACACCAAGCTCGGCCAGAGCGAAGACCCGCCGTTCACCTTCAAGGCCATGGTCATCCGCACCAACTGGCCGGGCGCCACGGCCGAGGAAGTCTCGCGACAGGTCACTGAGCGCATCGAAAAGAAACTGATGGAAACCGGCGATTACGAAAGGATCGTCTCGTTCTCCCGTCCGGGCGAGTCCCAGGTGACCTTCATGGCCCGTGACTCCCTGCATTCGGTACAGATCCCCGAGCTGTGGTACCAGATCCGCAAGAAAATCAGTGACATCCGCCACACCTTGCCGCCGGGTATCCAAGGGCCATTTTTCAACGATGAATTCGGCACCACCTTCGGCAACATCTATGCGCTGACCGGTGACGGCTTCGACTACGCCGTGCTCAAGGACTACGCCGACCGCATCCAGATCCAGCTGCAACGGGTCAAGGACGTGGGCAAGGTCGAACTGCTCGGTTTGCAGGACGAGAAGATCTGGATCGAGTTGTCGAACGTGAAGCTGGCGACCCTCGGCCTGCCCTTGGCGGCTGTCCAGCAGGCCTTGGAAGAGCAGAACGCCGTGTCGACCGCTGGCTTCTTCGAGACCGGCAGCGAGCGACTGCAGCTACGGGTTTCCGGGAATTTCCAGACCGTGGAAGAGATCCGCAACTTTCCGATCCGGGTCGCCGATCGTACGTTCCGTATCAGTGATCTGGCGGATGTGCGCCGGGGGTTCAATGACCCACCGGCGCCACGCATGCGTTTCATGGGTGAAGATGCCATCGGCCTGGCCGTGGCCATGAAGGACGGTGGCGACATCCTGGTGCTGGGCAAGGCCCTCGAGGTCGATTTTGCCAGGATCCAGAACACGCTCCCGGCCGGCATGCAATTGCGCAAGGTGTCGGACCAGCCGGCGGCGGTGAAGACCGGGGTCGGTGAGTTCGTCCAGGTGTTGGTGGAAGCGCTGACGATTGTGTTGCTGGTGAGCTTCTTCTCCCTTGGGCTGCGCACCGGGATGGTGGTGGCCCTGGCGATCCCGCTGGTGCTGGCAATGACGTTTGCCGCGATGTACTACCTGGGCATCGGCCTGCACAAGATTTCCCTCGGCGCGCTGGTATTGGCGCTGGGGCTGCTGGTGGACGACGCGATCATCGCGGTGGAGATGATGGCGATCAAGATGGAGCAGGGCTTCGACCGGATCAAGGCCGCCAGTTTTGCCTGGACCAGCACGGCATTCCCGATGCTCACCGGTACGTTGATCACCGCGGCCGGCTTCCTGCCAATCGCCACCGCGCAATCGGGCACCGGCGAATACACCCGTTCGATTTTCCAGGTCGTGACCCTGGCATTGCTGGCATCCTGGGTGGCTGCCGTGGTGTTTGTGCCGTACCTGGGGGAAAAGCTCCTGCCGGACCTGGCGAAAATTCACGCGGCCAAACATGGCACGGCTGACGGCCAGACCGACCCGTACGGCACGCCGTTCTATCAGCGTGTCCGGCGGATGGTGGAGTGGTGCGTACGTCGCCGCAAAACCGTCATCATCCTGACCGTGCTGTTGTTCGTCGGCTCGGTGGTGTTGTTCCGTTTCGTGCCGCAGCAGTTCTTCCCGGCATCGGGGCGGCTGGAGCTGATGGTCGACCTGAAGCTGCAGGAAGGCGCCTCCCTGAGCAATACCGCCGAGCAGGTCAAGCGCCTTGAAGCGCTGCTCAAGGACCACGCGGGCATCGACAATTACGTGGCCTACGTCGGCACCGGTTCACCGCGCTTCTACCTGCCGCTGGATCAACAACTGCCGGCGTCCAGCTTTGCCCAGTTCGTGGTGCTGGCCAAGACCATCGAAGACCGCGAGCCTTTGCGCAGTTGGTTGATCGCGACCCTGAACGAACAGTTCCCGACCCTGCGCTCGCGGGTCACTCGCCTGGAAAACGGCCCGCCGGTCGGCTACCCGGTGCAGTTCCGCGTCACGGGCGAACACATCGAAAAGGTTCGCGCCCTGGCGCGCAAAGTGGCGGAAAAAGTTCGCGAAAACCCTTACGTGACCAATGTGCACCTGGACTGGGAAGAACCGAGCAAGGTGGTGTACCTGAACGTCGATCAGGACCGTGCCCGAGCCCTCGGCGTGAGCACGGCCACCCTGGCAAGCTTCCTGCGCAGCTCCCTTACCGGCTCCAGCGTCAGCCAGTACCGGGAAGATAACGAACTGATCGAGATCCTGCTGCGTGGCACGGTGCATGAGCGCACCGAGCTGTCGTTGCTGCCGAGCCTGGCGGTGCCGACCGACAACGGCAAGAGCGTTGCCCTGTCGCAGATCGCGACCTTGGAATACGGTTTCGAAGAAGGTGTGATCTGGCACCGCAACCGCTTGCCGAGCGTGACCGTACGGGCCGATATCTACGGCAAGGAACAACCGGCGACGCTGGTGCAGCAGATCTTCCCGACCCTGGAGCCGATTCGTGCGCAACTGCCGGACGGTTACCTGCTGGAGGTGGGCGGTACGGTAGAGGATTCGGCCCGCGGCCAGAAATCGGTGAACGCCGGGGTGCCGTTGTTCATCGTGGTGGTGTTGACCCTGCTGATGCTGCAACTGCGCAGTTTTTCGCGCACGGCCATGGTGTTTCTGACCGCGCCACTGGGGTTGATCGGTGTCACGCTGTTCCTGTTGATGTTTCGCCAGCCGTTTGGTTTTGTCGCCATGCTCGGTACGATCGCGCTGTCGGGGATGATCATGCGCAACTCGGTGATCCTGGTGGACCAGATCGAACAGGACATCAAGGCGGGGCTGTCGCCCTGGCAGGCGATCATCGAAGCGACAGTGCGCCGCTTCCGCCCGATTGTGCTCACGGCACTGGCGGCGGTGCTGGCGATGATCCCGCTGTCGCGCAGCCTGTTCTTCGGCCCGATGGCCGTGGCGATCATGGGCGGGTTGATCGTGGCGACGGCGTTGACGTTGCTGTTTTTGCCCGCGTTGTATGCGGCTTGGTTCAGGGTCAAGAAAACCTGATCAACAGCTGCACACCGAACCTGTGGCGAGGGAGCTTGCTCCCGCTGGGCTGCGTAGCGGCCCCAAGCTTTTGCGGCTGCTGCGCAACCGAGCGGGAGCAAGCTCCCTCGCCACGGGATCGTGGTTTGTCAGCTAGGCAGTGTGTTCATCGCGAGCAAGCTCCTTCAGTTGGTTCGGGTTGGGGCTCAGAGGGTGCCGAAAACCTTCTTCGCCAAGCTGGTCGCCGCCGCCGCCGGGTTCTGGCGAATGGTGGCTTCCTGCTTGCCGATCATCTCGAACAAGCCGTCCAGCGCCTGCTCGGTCACGTAGTTCTCGATGTTGGCGCTCTTGGTGTCGAGCACACCGAAGGTCGCGGCCTGGCCGGCGAAGGCATTGTATTTCTGCGCCAGGCCGACCTTGTCGGTGGCTTGCTTGACGATGGGCAGGAACTTGGCGCGGATCTGCTCGCGGCTGCTCTTGTTCAGGTATTGCGTGGCAGAGTCTTGGCCGCCGCTGAGAATGCCCTTGGCATCGTCCACGCTCATGTTCTTCACGGCATTGACCAGGATCGGCTGAGCCTGGACCACGGCAGCCTCAGCGGCCTGGTTCATGCTGGTTTCCAGTTGATCGACCTGTTCACCCATGCCGAAGGCCTTCATCTTGCTGGCGACTTTGCCCAGCTTGCCTGGCAGTTCGATTTTCACATCCGGGTTGTTGCTGAAGCCGCCGGGTGTGCCCAGTTGCTTGACCGCCACCTGCGCGCCTTGGGTCAAGGCGTCCTTGAGACCGCCCGTGGCGTCTTTTTGCGACAGGTCGCCCAAGGACAGGGCCATGGCATTGGCGCAGATCAGCAGGCCCGCGCACAGGCCGGTGAAACGGAGAGTAGGACGGAGCATGAGGGCTTCCTTGAAGAGAATTTGAAAAGGACTCAGCGTGCGGCGTTGACGCGAATCTTCAACGGCTGCGGATCCTTGCCATCGAGTTGCACGGTGTGTTGTTCGGTGGTGATGAACATCAACTGGCCGTCCACTTCGATGCGGGCGCTCACGGCATAACGGTGGCCGGGCTTGACCTGGGTTGGATCATAACTGAGGTGGAACGGCAGCGGGACCTGGCCTTTGATCGGGCCGCTCTGCTCATCGAGGACCACCGCAGGGGCGTCGGCGAGGGAAACGTCCTGCAGGCTCACGCTCAAGGTAGCGTTGGGTGGCAGGGCAATGCGTTGCAGATAGAACACTTCGCCATCGAGGGCCGCAACGGTCGTGGAGGGGGGCGTTGCCGATTGGCAAGCGGCCAGTAATGCCATGGATGCAAGCAGAGCAAGTTTTTTCATTGGATGCACCTGGCTCATTGACGCCAGCCACACGGGCGTCAATGAGCATTTAGCGGATTTGCGTCCAAGCATCCATTCGTAACGTCGCGGTTCAGGAACCGAACGCGGGTGCTTGAACAGTTTCAGCCAGCGATGCTGGCGCCAGGCTCAGCGGGATGTCAACGTGTTGATTGCCGCCATCCCAGGTGAAGGCCTGTTCGGTTTCAAGAAAAAGAGCGGTGTCGCCTCGGTACGCTTGTGCCTTGACCGAGAGTTTCTCCCCTACGGGTGTCATCTTGGGCTCGACAAGAAAGCGATATTGCCAAGGCTGCTGGGCCGCTGGCTCCTTAGGCGCCACATTGGAGCCCTGGCCGCCGCTGGCGCTGATCTGTGCACCGGCTGCATTTCGCACACTGACTTCGGTGCGAGCGTCTTCCGGGAGTTGAAAGCCTTCGGGCAGTTGCAGGGTTAACGTGATGATGTTCATGCTGAATTCCTTTTCAGTACGTCGACATTGACGTGAACCCATCCTAGAGGCCTGCTCCAAAGTTCTCTGTAGGCCTTTTCTTCGTCTGACGTCACCTTAGCCGCTGCGCGGTGTCGGAGTAAACTCGTTGACTGCCCCATCAACTCACCGGAACCTTCCATGTTTCTCGGTGAGTGATCGGCAACCTTCAACTGTCGGGGCTGATGGCGACGTCCGCTGCATCGTCACTGCGATGCAGCGCCACCTGACGGATCGACAGGCGAATTTCCGCTGGCAGCACCCGCTTGGCTGCGCCTTCGGCCAGTTCGCCCAGCAGCTCGTGGTAGCTGAGTTTGCCGGCTTCGTCGCGGCGCAGTACATCGAGGTCGAGCATCGTCTGGATGAAGTGGCGGAACAGGCTCTTGTCGAAGAACTCCGGCGCATTCAGGCCATGCAGGATCGACAGGCGCTGGGCCATGACGGTGCAGAGGTCTTCCAGTTCTTCGGCGCTGATGGTGTTCTGGCCGCTGTTGAGCAGCAGCGAGACGGTCATGTAGAAGCGCTGCAAGGTCTGGGCGATGCTTTTTGACAGCAGGGTCAGCAGCACGAAATGCCGCGAACTTGGCGCCGGACGCAGGTACAGGTCTTTTTCGAAACGCAGCAGCCCTTGTTCGACGAATGCTTCAAGCCACTGGTCGACCACGCCGTCCAGTTCTTCCAGCGACCAGCGAATGAACAATTCCGATTGCAGGTACGGGTACAACGCATGGGTGTAGCGCAGGATCTGCTCGCGACTCATGCGCGAGCTGCTCTGGAAGAAGCTCGCCAGCAACGCCGGCAGGGCGAAGATGTGCAGGACGTTGTTGCGGTAGTAGGTCATCAGTACCGCGTTCTGCTCATCCAGGTACAGAATCTTGCCCAGGGCATCGCTCTGTTCCGACAGCAGGTCCATGCCTTTTACATGTTCGATCAGCACCCGGCCATCGCCTTCGGGCAGGGTGGTGTGGGGCGAGTACGGGACCTTGCGCAGCAACGCCAGGTACAGGTCCAGCACCCGGGCCATGGCGCGGTCGTCCAGGGCCAGGCGGCTGGTGGACAGCAGCGCCAGGGCGACCAGGTTGACCGGGTTGATCGCAGCGGCTTCGTTCAGGTGCCGGGCCACGCGCTCGCCGAGGCGGTGGGTGGTCGCGTTGAGCCAGGCCGGCTTGAACTGCGGGCCCAGCTCCTGTTGGCGCCAACCCGGTTGTTCGCCGTCGAGGAATTCCGCCAGCTTGATCGGTTCACCGAAGTTCACCGCCACCTGGCCGAAGCGTTGCTTGAGGGCGCCGATGACCTTGAAGATGTCGAAGATCGATTCTTTTTTCTTGCTGGCCCCACGTAGTTCGCCCAGGTAGGTGCGGCCTTCCAGTACGCGCTCATAACCGATGTAGACCGGCACGAACACGATGGGCATGCGCGATGAACGCAGGAAACTGCGCAGGGTGATGGCGAGCATGCCGGTCTTGGGTTGCAGCATGCGCCCGGTGCGCGAACGCCCACCCTCGACGAAGTACTCCACCGGGAAACCTTTGGTGAACAGCGTGTGCAGGTATTCGTTGAACACGGCGGTGTAGAGCGGGTTGCCCTTGAAGGTGCGACGCATGAAGAACGCCCCGCCACGGCGCAGCAGGCCACCGATCACCGGCATGTTGAGGTTGATGCCGGCGGCGATGTGCGGCGGCGTCAGGCCGTTGCGAAACAACAGGTACGACAGCAGCAAGTAGTCGATGTGGCTGCGGTGGCACGGCACGTAGATGACTTCGTGGCCCTGGGCAACGTTTTGCACACCTTCGATGTGGTTGACCTTGATGCCGTCGTAGATCTTGTTCCAGAACCAGCTGAGCACCACTTCCAGAAAGCGGATCGCGGTGTAGGTGTAGTCCGAGGCGATTTCGTTGCCATAGCGCAGGGCCTGGGCCTTGGCTTTTTCCGGGGTGATCTTTTCCCGCTCGGCCTCGTCGATAATCGCCTGCTTGACCAGCGGCTGGTTCAGCAGGCCCTTGACCAGGTTGCGCCGATGGGAAATGTCGGGGCCGATGACCGCGGCCTTCAGGTTGCGAAAGTGCACCCGCAGGATCCGTTGGGCCATGCGCACGGTGCGTTCGTGGCCCTTGTCATGCTCGATCAGCTCGCGCAGATGGATCGGCGCGGAGAACTGCACGCGGGTCTTGCGCCCCAGGATCATGATGCTCAACAGGCGACGCAGGCGCCCGGTGACGGCCCAACTGTCGGCGAACAACAGCTTCCAGGGGCTGGACTCGCTGTCGGGCGACTGGCCCCAGAACACGCTGACCGGGATGATCTGCGCGTCTTCGGCGGCATTGTGGGTCAGGGCGTTGACCAGCCGCGTCAGGGTGGGCGGCGCACCGCGCTTGTCCTGGCGCCCGATCCAGTCCGGCGCCGGCGTCAGGTAGAAAAACGCCGCCGGCTCCAGCAGGTTACCCACCGAGACCGGCAGCACCGGACGGGGCAGGCCGGCCTTGGTGCATTCGGTGTCGAGCACCGCCAGGTCAGTGAGCGAAGGATCTTGCAGGACGTAGAACACCGGGCGACTGCGGTCGAGGTTGAGGGTGAAGGACGACTGGTTGATCGTCTCTGAGCGAACCCAGAGGTACAACAGTCGGCGCAGGGTGCCAAACACAAGACGGCGGAACGGGGAGCGGGTCATACGGCTTCTGCATGAGTGAATAAAACCGAGCGGCTGCTCGGGCTCGCTAGTGTGCCGGATTCATCGAAAATCGGCAAAAAAGCGCCGAAGTAAAGTCAGTTGAGAGTTTTTCCGGGTGTCATATACTCGCCAGGTTGCTACCCGGCCTCCCCATGGACGGCCTGACGGTGGTGAAAGTTCGTACGGCTTTCCATCGAAAAGCCGACTTATAAGATAAAAATGGGAGTGAGCATCATGGCAGCACGGGAAACCGGCAGTGTGAAGTGGTTCAACGACGCCAAGGGTTACGGCTTCATCCAACGCGAAGGTGGGGCGGATGTGTTCGTGCATTACCGCGCCATCCGCGGTGAAGGCCACCGTTCCCTGACCGAAGGCCAGCAGGTCGAATACGCCGTCGTGGAAGGCCAGAAAGGCCTGCAGGCTGAGGATGTGGTGGGGTTGTAAACCGCATTCACTGGCTACACAAAACCCATTGCGGGAGCGAGCTTGCTCGCGATAGCGGTGTGTCAGTCACTTCTAGTCTGGCTGATCTGCCGCTATCGTGAGCAAGCTCGCTCCCACATTGGCTCTTCGGTGGGCTGGAAGTCAGCGTCACGCCGTCTTCCAGGTAATCTCTTCTTCCCCGTCGGCACTGATGCGAATCCAGCGATCCGCCGATTCCTCGCCTTCTTCCTCGACCCATGACCCAGGCGCGCAGCGCACTTCGACGTTCAGTGCGGCGAAGGCGGCGCGGGCGCAGGCGATGTCGTCTTCCCACGGGGTCTGGTCACTTTCCAGGTACAGGCTGTTCCATTTGCCCACGGCCTTGGGCAGCCAGGTCACCGGGATGTTGCCGGCCTTGCACTTGTAGGTCTGGCCTTTCTGGACCCAGTCGCTGCACGGGCCCAGGGCCTGGCCGAGCCAGGCGGCGATGGCCTTGTGGTCGACGTCGGCGTCTTTGAGGTAAATCTCGATATCGGGTTGGCGCATGGATATCCTCGCTGCGGTCTTGAAAAATCCATTCGCGGATTTAACGGGGCCCGAGCGGTTGCCCGGGCCCGGAATCAAAAGGTTATTGAAGAACGAAATAATCGTAGCGCATCGACACCGTGACCTGGAACGGCTCGGCCTGCTCGATCACGCTGGCACGGCGTTCGGCACTGGCGCGCCAGCCGTGGGGCGTCATGGCCAGCAGGTTGGCGCGGTCCTGGCCACTGGCGAGCGTCAGCTTGAATTCGAGGGTTTCGCTGTGATCCAGGACCATGCCTGGCGGCACCAGGGCCAGGTGCTTGTCGTCGGTGTACTCGCGCACTTCGTCGTACAGGCGCTCGCGCAATTCCATCAGGTGGCCGGCGGTGGGGCCGACTTTCATCAGGCCGCCGCCGGGGCTGAGCAAGCGCTTGGCCTCCTGCCAGTCCAGCGGACTGAACACGCTGGCCAGGAACTGGCAGCAGCCGTCCGCCAGCGGCACCCGGGCCATGCTGGCGATCAACCAGGTCAGATGCGGATTGCGTTTGCAGGCGCGCTTGACCGCTTCTCGGGAAATGTCCAGGGCATAGCCATCGGCGTAGGGCAACGCTTCAGCGATCTGCGCGGTGTAGTAGCCCTCGCCACAACCAATATCCAGCCAGCGTCCAGGTGCGCGTTCAGCGGCCAGTTCCGCCAGGCGCCGGGCGACCGGGGCGTAATGCCCGGCGTTGAGGAAGTTGCGCCGGGCTTCGACCATCGCCTGGTTGTCGCCGGGGTCGCGGCTGTTCTTGTGCTGCACCGGCAGCAGGTTCAGGTAACCCTGCCGCGCGCGGTCGAAGCGGTGGCCGGCCGGGCACACCACGCCGTTGTCCAGCGCGTTCAGCGGTTCACTGCAAATAGGGCAGGCGAGCATCAGGCGAGCAACTTGATCAGCGTCTTGTAGTAGATCTCGGTCAGTACGTCGAGATCGGCGGCCAGTACGCGTTCGTTGACCTGGTGGATGGTCGCGTTGACCGGCCCCAGTTCCACCACTTGCGTACCCATGGTGGCGATGAAGCGACCGTCGGACGTGCCGCCGCTGGTGGACGCCTGGGTCTCCCGGCCGGTAACGTCCTTGATGCTCGACGATACGGCGTCGAGCAGCGCACCGGGTTCGGTGAGGAACGGCAGGCCAGACAGCGCCCAGTCGATGTGCCAGTCCAACTGGTGCTTGTCGAGGATGTCGGCGACGCGCTGTTGCAGGCCTTCGACGGTGGACTCGGTGGAGAAACGGAAGTTGAACACCGCCACCAGGTCACCGGGGATCACGTTGGTCGCGCCGGTGCCGGCGTTGAGGTTGGAGATCTGGAAACTGGTGGGCGGGAAGAAGTCGTTGCCGTGGTCCCAATGCTCGGCGGCCAATTCTGCCAACGCTGGAGCGGCCAGGTGGATCGGGTTTTTCGCCAGGTGTGGATAAGCCACGTGGCCTTGTTTGCCGCGCACGGTCAACTTCGCGCCGAGGGAACCGCGCCGGCCATTCTTGACCACGTCGCCCACCAGCGTGGTGCTCGACGGTTCGCCGACGATGCACCAGTCCAGTCGTTCCTGACGGGCCTTGAGGCGCTCGATCACGGCCTTGGTGCCGTGGTGGGCCGGGCCTTCTTCATCGCTGGTGATCAGGAAGGTCAGCGAGCCCTTGTGGTCCGGGTAGTCGGCGACGAACCGTTCGGCTGCCACGACCATCGCCGCCAGGCTGCCTTTCATGTCCGCCGCGCCACGACCGCAGAGCATGCCATGCTCGTCGATGACCGCATCGAACGGGTCGAGCTGCCAGGCCTGCACCGGACCGGTCGGCACCACGTCGGTGTGCCCGGCGAAGCACAGCACCGGGCCGTCATGCTTGCCGTGGCTGGCCCAGAAGTTATCCACATCCTCGATGCGCATCGGTTCGAGCGTAAAGCCTGCGTTGCCCAGGCGCTGCATCATCAGTTTCTGGCAATCGGCATCCACCGGCGTCACGGACGGACGGCGGATCAGATCGCAGGCGAGTTGCAGGGTCGGCGAGAGGTCGGCGTGGGCCGTCATGGAAGCTCCGGAAATATAGAATGGACGCAAGGCTTGTACAGGCGTGGGCAGGCTCGCGCAAAATGGCAGTTATCTTATAGCAAAACGACCACCATGGGCCCCTGGTGCGGGACAGGTGGAACACAAAACCTGTGGGAGCGAGCTTGCTCGCGATGGCGTCAGATCAGCCAGCATCGATGTCGACTGGTACACCGCCATCGCGAGCAAGCTCGCTCCCACAGAGGTTTTGCTTAATTTGCTCCAGCAAAGCCCTATAATGCGCGCCGGTTTTTGGGGTAATGGTCATGAGTACAGAAGATCCACGGTTTGCCGGCATCGCCCGTTTATATGGCATCGAAGGCCTGGCGCGCCTGCGGGCGGCCCATGTGGCAATTGTCGGGGTGGGCGGTGTCGGCTCCTGGGCGGCGGAAGCCATCGCCCGTTGCGGCGTGGGCGAGATCTCGCTATTCGACCTGGACGATGTTTGCGTCAGCAACGCCAACCGTCAGTTGCACGCACTGGACAGCACCGTCGGCAAGCCCAAGGTCGAGGTCATGGCCGAGCGGCTGCGCGGGATCAACCCCGATTGCACGGTGCATGCGGTGGCCGACTTTGTCACCCGCGACACCATGGCCGAATACATCACACCGAACATTGACTGCGTGATCGACTGCATCGACAGCGTCAACGCCAAGGCTGCGCTGATCGCCTGGTGCAAGCGCCGCAAGATCCAGATCATCACCACCGGTGGCGCGGGCGGGCAGATCGACCCGACGCTGATCCAGGTCTGCGACTTGAACCGCACGTTCAACGATCCACTGGCCTCCAAGGTACGTTCCACCTTGCGCCGCGACTACGGCTTTTCCCGCACCGTGACCCGCCACTACAGCGTGCCTTGCGTGTTCTCCACCGAACAACTGCGCTACCCGAAACCGGACGGCAGCATTTGCCTGCAGAAAAGTTTTGTCGGCGACGGCGTCAAGCTCGACTGCGCCGGTGGGTTTGGCGCGGTGATGATGGTCACGGCGACGTTTGGCATGGTCGCGGCGACCAAGGCTGTGGATAAGATTGTGGCCGGAGTGCGGCGACCGGCTGACAGGGTCAAGCCTGGGCAGTGAGCGCTTTTGTGGCGAGGGAGCTTGCTCCCGCTGGGCCGCGAAGCGGCCCCCCATTGGCGGCGTCAATCATGCTGAATCCAAGGCGGCTGCTTCGCAGCCGAGCGGGAGCAAGCTCCCTCGCCACAATCATTGGCGGGTCAACTCAAACATCCGCTTCAACACCGCATTCAAGCCATTGCTACGGGACGGCGACAGCTGCCGCGACAATCCCAGCCGGTTGAACCAATCTGGCAGATCCACCTGCTGCAACGCCTCGGCGGACAACCCGTTGACCCGCGCCAGCAGCAACGCCACCAGCCCACGGATCAACCGCGCATCGCTGCTGGCGCAAAACTGCCAGTGCCCGTCGTGCAAGCGACCCACCAACCACACCTGGCTTTCACAGCCGTGAACAAGGTTGGCTTCGCACTTGTCCTCGTCGCTCAGGGGCGGCAAACGCTCGCCCCATTGCATCAGCAGCCGGGCCCGTTGTTCCCAACCTGACGCGTCCTGGAAAATCTGCAGCGCTGTGGCAGCCTCGGCGGGCAGGTTCATCGCAACATCTCCAAGGCCTGGTCGAGGGCGTCGAAGAAGCGTTCGATGTCGGCGGAGTCGTTGTACAGCGCCAGCGACACGCGGATCGCCCCGGACAGCTTCAGGTGCTTGAACAGCGGCATGGCGCAGTGATGCCCGGCGCGCACGGCGATGCCTTGCTCGGTCAGCAGGTGGGCCAAGTCGGCGTTGTGGATGCCTTCGACCACGAAGCTGACCAAGGCCAGGCGCGGGTTGCCCACCAGGCGCACGCCGTTGCGGGCCCGCAGGCCATGGAGCAGGTAGTCGTGCAGCGCCGCCTCGTGGTCGATGACCGCCTGCGGATCGAGGTCGGACAGGTAATCCAGGGTTGCCCCCAGCCCGATCACGCTGGCAATTGGCGGCGTGCCGGCTTCGAAGCCCAGCGGCGCCGGGCGGAAGGTGGCGCTGTGGTAATCGGCCTGTTGCACCATTTCGCCGCCGAATTGCCAATGACGCAGGTTGCCAAGGGCTTCGGTGCGGCCAAACAGCACGCCCAGCCCGTCGGGGCCGTAAAGTTTGTGGCTGGAAAACACATAAAAGTCGCAGCCCAGTGCCTCCACGTCATGGCGACCATGGACCACGCCTTGGGCGCCGTCGATCACCGTCAACGCGCCTTGGGCCTTGGCCAGCGCCAGCAGCGCCGGCACCGGTTGCCAGGCCCCCAGCACATTGGATAACTGGCTCACCGCCAGCAAGCGCGTACGCGGGCCGATCAGTTCGGCGGCGGCGCCAGGGTCGATCACCCCGTCGGCGTCCAGTGGCAACACCACCAGGGTCAACGAACGACGTTCGGCCAATTGCTGCCACGGCAGCAGGTTGGCGTGGTGTTCCAGGGCGCTGATGACGATCTCGTCGCCCGGGTTGAACAAATGTTCCAGGCCATAGGCCAGCAGATTCAGCGCAGACGTCGCCCCGTGGGTGAAGACGACTTGCCCGCAGTTTCCGGCATTGAGCCATTGCGAAGCCTTGAGGCGGCTGTCCTCGAACGCCTGGGTGGCATGGGCCCCCGGCAAATGTTGCGCACGGTGCACGTTGGCCGCGCCGTTGGCGTAGTAATGCGTCAGGGCGTCCAGCAGTGCTTGAGGTTTTTGCGTGGTGGCGGCGCTGTCCAGGTAGGTCTGGCCTTGCCGTTGCAGGGCGGCGATGGCCGGGAAGTCGGTGCGCCAGGGGGAGGGAATCAACATACTTTCGGGCCCTGCTGGAATGACGCCGGACCCTGTGGGAGCGGGCTTTTTTTGTGGGAGCCAAGCTTGCTCGCGATGGCAGCGACACGGTTCAACTGCAAGACCGCGTCATCGTTCATCGCGAGCAAGCTCAGCTCCCACAAAGGCTCGCTCCCACAGGTGGTGGTGTGACGCTTAGTTGTGAGCGTGCAGTGCTTCGTTCAGCTCGATGGCCGACTTGTGCGTCTTGCATTCCACCGCGCCGGTCTCGGAATTGCGGCGGAACAACAGGTCGGGCTGGCCAGCCAAGTCGCGGGCCTTGACCACTTTGACCAGTTGGTTGTTTTCGTCCAGCAGCTTCACTTTGGTGCCGGCGGTCACATACAGGCCCGACTCCACGGTGTTGCGGTCGCCCAGCGGGATACCGATGCCGGCGTTGGCGCCGATCAGGCAGCCTTCGCCGACCTTGATCACGATGTTGCCGCCGCCCGACAGGGTGCCCATGGTGGAGCAACCGCCGCCCAGGTCCGAGCCCTTGCCGACGAACACACCCGCCGATACGCGGCCTTCGATCATGCCCGGGCCTTCGGTGCCGGCGTTGAAGTTAACGAAACCTTCGTGCATCACGGTGGTGCCTTCGCCCACGTAGGCGCCCAGGCGGATCCGCGCGGCATCGGCGATACGCACGCCGGCCGGGACCACGTAGTCGGTCATTTTCGGGAACTTGTCCACCGAGAACACTTCCAGCAGTTCGCCACGCAGGCGGGCTTCGAGCTGGTGCTCGGCCAGTTCGGCCAGGTCGATCGCGCCTTGGCTGGTCCAGGCCACGTTCGGCAGCAGCGGGAAGATGCCAGCCAGGTTCAGGCCGTGGGGCTTGACCAGGCGATGGGACAGCAGGTGCAGCTTGAGGTAGGCCTCAGGCGTGGAGCTCAGTTGGGCATCTTCGGCCAGCAGGGTGGCGACCAGCGGCTTGTGGCTTTCAGCCAGGCGGGTCAGCAGGGCAGCCTGTGCGGCATCGACGCCCTTGAGGGCTTCAGCCAGTTGCGAGGCCTGGGTGGTGGTGAAGGTGATGGCCTGGTTGCCTTCGCTGTAGCCGAGGATCGGCGCGATGGCCTTGATGATGTCAGCCGACGGGTTGAGCAATGGCTGTGCGTAGAACACTTCCAGCCAGGCGCCTTGACGGTTTTGAGTGCCGACACCGAAGGCCAGGCTGAACAGGGTAGTGGACATGAAATTACCTCTACAAAATGGACTGGGCAGGTTTACTTGATTTCTGCCGCATAGATATCTGGCTTGAAGCCAATCAGGGTTCGGTCACCGAGATCGAGCACCGGGCGCTTGATCATCGAGGGTTGGGCGAGCATCAGTTCGATGGCTTTCGTCTGGTCGAGATCGGCTTTGCGTTCGTCGTCGAGTTTGCGAAAGGTCGTACCGGCACGGTTCAACACCACTTGCCAGCCATGCTCGTTGCACCATTGGGTCAGGTGCTCACGGTCGATGCCGGCGGTCTTGTAATCGTGAAAGTCGTAGCGTACAGCGTGCTCATCGAGCCAGGTACGCGCTTTTTTCATCGTATCGCAGGCTTTGATGCCGAAAAGCTGTAAGTGCTTGTTTTCCTTGGGCATGAATGCTCCCCCAAAACGTTCCCGGTATCGTCCTGAAAATCAGCGGACGATTATGCCACGTCGTTCCTTTCAGTGCCTTGACTGTCGCGACGGATCGGACGAGGCGGAACCGATAGGAAAGAGGTGACCACACAGCACAGGTAAACCCGGCACTTTTTTTCGCACATGAGACCCGCCCATGGATTCCATCTCCCTGACACCGCCCCATCCACTGACGCTTCAGACTGAAGAGACGCTCCCGTCCCATTCAACGACATCGACTACCGGGACCGCTGCATCCATCCCGATCGGCCCTGTCACGGCTGCACAGGACCTGGCAAATCGGACTGGTGCAATCAAGGCCCAGCTCACCCGGGTATTCGAGCCGCATATAAACGGTGCCAATCGCGAGGCCTTCGAAGCACTGATCGACGATCGTTCACGTACCTTGGCCAATGACGGGGAAACCGCGGAAAGCGTCGATGCCGTGCTGACCAAAGGCTCGCGGCTGGATCGCGCGGCCCATGACACCGTTGGATTCCTTCGTTCGGTTCCCTTCGGCGCGGCGTCCATCGCGCTGGACTTCGCCCCGGCGGTGACCGGCAATGGCTCGATTACCGCGCCGTTGGCGCTGTCGGCGATTGCCGGCCTGGTCAGCAGCGCCGCCGACACGGTCGGCAATGGCCTGATCAAGCGCGCCACCAGCGACACCCAGTGGCTGGTGGCCGAAAATGCCGATCTGGAGCCGGTCATGCAGGAAGCCGCCCAGGCGGTGAAGCCGAGCCTGACGACTCAGGCTATTGAAGGCAGCCTGACTTTCCAGACCTTCTCCGCGCGAAACGTGTTGCGCACGGTCATCCAACCCGTCGTGACGAAGACCGTTGATGCGCAAACGGGCAGCAAGGTGGACTCTGTGATAGCTGCCGTCGGTTCTCCGCTTTCAGGCATGGCTGCCTATGACCTGCAACATTCCATCGATAAATCGAAACACCGGATTGGCCCGGAATACCTGTTGGGGCGTCAAGACTGGCATCAGCGTTACAAAGACCTCAAGAATTATGGCGTAGGGAGTGCTGCGATGGGCATTGCGAAGCGAGTCGGCAGCCTGCCGCTGGACGCGATGCGTGATGGCAGCAAATCGTTGCAAGCCTTGGTTACGCCGACAGGTTTGGTCAGTGGTCTCGGAGCGTTGGCCGGTGGTATTACTGCGATCGGTATGGCGCAGACCGCCGCTGTCAACGCAGCCAGGAGCGCCGGGATTTCGCCTGCGGGTGTTGCGGCGGCTGGTAAGGCGACGGTTACGGCCACGATGGCCCCGGTGCTCGCCGCCTGGGTGACAACGGGAGTGATGACCCAGCCGTTGGCGGACAAGGCCTCTGCCGCATTGGACAGGCTATCCGCCGGTCCCGCTCATCCAGATGAGCTGCAGGGAATGTTGCCCTTGGTCGAAATGTCGACGGCCGAACAGATCGGGGAAGATAGCGACAATGAGGGTGACGACGTCGATTTTGTCTCGGCCCGCTCAACGCTCAGTGCCGCTGAGCGAGCTGTTTAGCTTCCGATAATCCGCGGTCGCTCCTGCCGCGTGGAGGTCAGGAGCGGCCAAGGGACGACTGCGCATTGATGCCGCTGAGGTGCGACCAATGTGCAACGGCAACGGTTCACCTTGGCAGTTAATATGGCACTTCACCGGCCAGCGGTTGCCGCAGATGTATATGGCTGTCATTGGAAGTCCGTTATGCAAAGCGCCTATACCGTCCTGATCCTGTTGATGCTGGTGGGCGTTTCGCGCCTGCTCGGACGGTTGGTCCCATTACCGTTGCCCCTGGTGCAGATCGGCGCGGGTGCGCTGCTGGCCTGGCCGTCCCTGGGCTTGCACGTGGCCCTCGATCCCGAACTGTTCCTGTTTCTCTTCCTGCCACCGTTGCTGTTCTCCGATGGCTGGCGCATGCCCAAGCGTGAGTTGTGGCGCCTGCGAGGGCCGATCCTGACGTTGGCGGTGGGCCTGGTGTTGTTCACGGTGGTGGGCGCCGGCTATTTCATTCATTGGCTGCTGCCGAGTATCCCGCTGCCGGTGGCCTTCGCCCTGGCGGCTGTCCTGTCACCGACCGACGCCGTGGCGGTCTCGGCGATTGCCCGGGACCGTTTGCCCGGGCCGCTGATGCACATGCTCCAGGGCGAGGCGCTGATGAACGATGCGTCGGGCCTGGTGACCTTCAAGTTCGCCTTGGCGGCGGCTATCACCGGGGTATTTTCCCTGGCGGGCGCGAGCCTGACATTCGTGCTGGTGGCGGTTGGCGGCCTGTTGGTCGGCGTGGCCTTGAGCTGGTTGTTGGGGCGGCTGCGGGCCTGGATGATTGCCCGGGGCTGGGACGACCCGGCTACCCATGTGGTGTTCATGTTGCTGCTGCCGTTCGCGGCCTATGTGCTGGCTGAGCGCTTGGGCGCCTCGGGGATTCTCTCGGCGGTGGCGGCGGGGATGATGCAGAGCTGGCTCGACCTGCTGCCGCGCCAGACCGGCACGCGGCTGCTCAATCGCAGTGTCTGGTCGCTGTTGGAGTTTGCCTTCAATGGCTTGATCTTCCTGCTGCTGGGCTTGCAACTGCCGGACATCATCAAGGCGGTGACCAGCCACGAGACGACGCTGTGGCCAACGCTGTTCTACCGCTGCGTGGATGTGGTGGCGATTTTCCTGGTGTTGTTGGTACTGCGGTTTGTCTGGGTGCAAAGCATCTGGCGTCTGTCGGGGCTGTTGCGCCGTTGGCGTGGCAAGGGTGAGCTGATCCTGGTGCCGAACGCACGTTCCTGCTGGCTGTTGACCTTCGGCGGGGTGCGCGGTGCGGTGACGCTGGCGGGCGTACTGTCGGTGCCGTTGCTGTTGGGCGCCGGCGAGGCATTTCCCGAGCGGGACTTGCTGATCTTCATTGCTGCCGGCGTGATTCTGTTGTCGTTGATCGCGGCGTGCATCGCCTTGCCATTGTTGCTACGGGGCATCGAGAGGAGCCCCGATGACAAACGTCGCACCGAGGTCCGCGATGCTTGGCGCAAGACCGCTGAAGCGGCGATCCATGCGCTGGAAGTGGAGGAACCGACCGAGCCTGCCAGTACGCCGGATGCCGCCCAGGCGGCGCTGGCGGCCGAGGTCAAGGCGCGGTTGATGTCCGAGTATCGTCATCAGTTGGACGTGTTCAACGACTCCGCCGAAGCCCAGGCGCTGGCACTCGAGATGGACCTGCTGGAGCGCCGGCTGCGCCTGAAGGCTTTTCGGGCGCAGCGGCTGGAGTTATATCGTCTGAGTCGTCATCACCAAATTGGCGATGATGTGCTGCGTGAGGTGCTGGGGGAGTTGGATCTGGCGGAGGCGAATTTGGGGTTGGGGAAATAGAGGCCATTGCGCAAAGCTAATTGTGGCGAGGGAGCTTGCTCCCGCTGGGGCGCGAAGCGCACCCAAAAACTGACAGCCCGGTATGTCAGGTAAATTGAGTTGACCGCTTTGGGGCCGCTGCGCAGCCCAGCGGGAGCAAGCTCCCTCGCCACAGGGATGGTGGTCTGTCAGACGCACCGAAGTTTCCGACAAGTTTTTAAGGTTGTCCGTCGGAAGCGAGGGCTCTAGCCTTTGGGTGTCGCTGCCAAATCAGCGATCGGACGTGAGAATCCGATTTCCCCTAGTAGGCGCGCAGGCGCCGACCATATAAAGTGCAGGCGCTTTTCGTCTGGGCATTGTGTTATGGCGGCCGTGCGCGGGCATGCTTCGGCATGGCCGGGCTTCTAGGGACTCGGATTCTCACCCCGCGTACGGCTGCCACCCTCCAGTCCGTGAGAAGACTCGGTGGCGGCTTCTAATTCCCCTAGGAGCAATGACATGATCAAAGAGACACCGAATCCTCCAAAGCCAGCCTCCACGTTCCCCTACGGCGACTACGCCCCCGAAAAGCTGCAAGAAGCCGCTGATCGTGCGCTGGATCATTACCTCAAGCCTGACGATAGCGAGTCAGCCCCCAAGCCCTCGGCGCAGATGTTCACGGTGGTGGACAGTGTCGATACCGAAGCCTTATTGGCCAACCTCAGCGAAACCCTGGCTTCGGCCAATGCGATGCTCAGCGACCTGGCGTTTGACCTGGACGGCTCGCGGCGGCATGTAGCATTGGGAGTGGCGCAGATGATCGAGTTGGGGACGTTGTTGGCGAACAAGGCTTTGGATCGGGTAGAGCTGCGGACTTGATGCAATAAGCGCCGGCCTCATCGCGAGCAAGCTCGCTCCCACAGGGGATTTGTGTCGTTCACAAATATGCCAATCGACACCAAGCCCCTGTGGCGAGGGAGCTTGCTCCCGCTGGGGCGCGAAGCGCCCCCAAAACCTGACAACCCTGTGTGTCAGGTAAATTGAGTGGACTGCTTTGGGGCCGCTTCGCAGCCCAGCGGGGATAAATCCCCTCGCCACAACAGCATTTATGCGTGAGCCTCTTCCTGCTCAGGCACCAACCGTACTTCCACCCTCTGACCCAGCGCACGCGCCGCGCTGGCAAGCGTTGCCAGCGTCATTCCTGCATCGTTCTGATCCAGCGCACGATCAACAGCGGTGCGACTGGTGTGCATCCGTTGTGCCAAGGCCTTTTTGGTCACTTTCTGAAGCTTCATGGCTTCGGCAATCTGCCAGGCAATAACGCGTTTGAGCGCAGCGGCGGAAACTTCTTCGGCGATGCCTTGCTCGGCGAGGAAATCGTCAAAATCCGATCCAATATGCTTGTTCATTTGCGGTACCTCATAATCTTGCTTTGCGCTGCTTGGCGGTTGCCATGTCGGTGGCTGGCGTTTTTTGACTTTTCTTGATGAAACCGTGGAGTAGAACCATATCGGAGCCCACCACGGTGAAGAGAACACGGGCAATGGTATCTCCAAGGTCAATCCTGACCTCCCACAGCCCGGTGTCCAGTTTGCGAACCACCGGCATACCTATTGGCCAACCAATCTGAACAGTCTTGATGTCGGTCCCGATCATCCGTCTGTGCTCGCGAGGCAGGTCAGTCAACCATTCGCGAACGGGTTCATTCCCAGCGTCTGTGCGGAAAAAACGTACGTTCAGTATTGGGGCAATATCAACCATGAATGAAGTGTACCGAAATAGGTGCATTGCGCAACCCAGGCATCACTGAGGATTTGTACAGGGGGAGGTGGTGGTCGGTACGGATGTTGCTGTTGGGGCCGCTGCGCAGCCCAGCGGGAGCAAGCTCCCTCGCCACAACAGCGGTCCACTTCAGTCCGATACAGCCATCAACCCCGACGCTGGATAAACGCGCGAATCCGCTCCGCCGCTTCCACGCATTCAGCTAGCGGCGCGACCAGGGCCATGCGCACGCGCCCGGCACCCGGGTTGACGCCATCCACTTCGCGGGACAGGTAGGAACCCGGCACCACGGTCACGTGTTCCTGTTCGAACAGGTCGCGGCAGAACGCTGCATCATCGCCGGCCACGTTTGGCCACAGGTAGAAACTGCCATCGGGACGTTGCACGTCCAGCACCGGGCTGAGGATTTCCAGCACGGCGTCGAATTTTTCCCGGTACAGCGCACGGTTGGCCCGTACATGGACTTCATCGTTCCACGCCGCGATGCTCGCCAGTTGGGTCTGAACCGGCATGGCGCAGCCGTGGTATGTGCGGTACAGCAGGAAACCCTTGAGGATGTCCGCGTCGCCAGCGACGAAACCGGAGCGCAAGCCTGGCAGGTTGGAGCGTTTGGACAGGCTGTGGAACACCACGCAGCGCTTGAAATCCTTGCGACCGAGTTCGACGCAGGCGCTGAGCAGCCCCGGCGGCGGGGTCTGTTCGTCGAAGTACAGTTCGCTGTAGCACTCGTCCGCCGCGATGACAAAGTCATGTTCGTCAGCCAGGGCGATGAGTTTTTTCAGCACGTCCACCGGGATCAGCGCGCCGGTCGGGTTGCCAGGGGAGCACAGGAACAGGATCTGGCAGCGCTTCCAGATGTCGGGTGAGACGGCATCGAAATCCGGATTGAAGCCGTTTTCGTCCAGGCACGGCAGGTAGTGCGGCTTGGCCCCGGCCAGGAACGCCGCGCCTTCGTAGATCTGGTAGAACGGGTTCGGGCTGACCACCAGGGCATCGTCGCCACGGTTGACCACGGTCTGGGTGAAGGCGAACAAGGCTTCACGGGTGCCATTGACCGGCAGCACGTGGCGCGCCGGGTCCAGCCAGCCGTTCGGCACGTTGAAGCGACGCTCGCACCAACCAGTGATGGCCTCACGCAATTCCGGGATGCCGAGGGTGGTCGGGTACACGGCCATTTTTTCCAGATTGCTGGCCAGGGCTTCAGCCACGAAGCTGGGCGAGCGATGCTTGGGTTCGCCGATGGACAGGGCGATCGGGCGCTTGTCCGGGTTGGGCGTGACGCTGCCAAGCAAGGCGCGGAGCTTTTCGAACGGGTAGGGCTGCAACTGGTTCAAAGCGTTGTTCATCAAGGGCCTCGTTCAATGTGGGAGCGAGCAAGCCCGCTCCCACAGGGGGAATTTGTTCGTTCAGATGCTGATACGTGTCATGTGAGCATCGGGTTCCTGGTTGACGCTCAAATGCTGCACGATCGCTTCCTGCAAGCGGCTGCACAGCTGCGGATCGGACAGCGGCTGGTTATGTGCGTCGGTGATGAAGAAGACGTCTTCCACTCGTTCGCCGAGGGTGGCGATCTTGGCGTTTTGCAGCGACAGGTCGAACTCCAGGAAAATATGGCCGATTCGCGCCAGCAGGCCCGGGCGGTCCGGGGCGCTGAGTTCCAGGACGGTGACCTGGCGCTGGGCGTCGTTGTGGATCGTCACCTGTGGGGCAAACGCAAAATGCTTGAGCTGGCGCGGCACCCGGCGCTGGATGATGGTCGGATAGTCCGCCGGGTTGCGCAGGGCTTCGGTCAGGCCGTCGCGAATCTGCTTGACCCGCGCCGGGTTGTCGCCAATCGAGTCGCCGTCGGTGTCGAGCACGATGTAGGTGTCGAGGGTGAACTGGCTGCTCGAGGTAATGACCCGGGCGTCATGGATGTTGAGGTTGAGCTGGTCCATCGCTGCCACGGTCACGGCGAAGAAGTCGTGCTGGTCCGGGGCGTAGATGAAGATCTGCGTGCCGCCCTCGAACTCGCGCTGGGTGGTTTCCTTGATCAGCACCAGCGGCCCGCCATCGGCCGGTTGCTGCAGGATCGCATCGCTGTGCCAGGCCACGTCGCCGGCGGTATGGCGCAGGAAGTAGTCATCGCCCAATTGCGACCAGAGCTGCTCGACGTCGTCCGGGTCGGTGCCACCGCGCACCAGGATGTCCAGGGCTGCGCTTTGGGTGCGACGGATCTGCTCTTCGCGATCCACGGGGTTTTCCAGGCCGCGGCGCAAGGCGCGCTTGGTCTCGGTGTAGAGCTGGCGCAACAGGCTGGCGCGCCAGGAGTTCCACAGGCTTGGGTTGGTGGCGTTGATGTCGGCCACAGTCAGCACGTAGAGATAGTCCAGGCGCGTTTCATCGCCGACGATCTGGGCGAAGTCGTGGATCACCTGCGGGTCGGACAAATCCTTGCGCTGGGCGGTGGTGGACATCATCAGGTGGTTCTGCACCAGCCAGACGATCAGTCGGCTGTCCCACAGCGGCAGTTGATGGCGCTGGCAGAAAGCCTCGGCATCCACCGCGCCAATCTCGGAGTGATCGCCTTGACGACCCTTGCCGATATCGTGATACAGCCCTGCCATGTAGATCAGTTCGGGCTTGGGCAACTTGGCCATGAGCTTGCTGGCCAGCGGGAATTTCTCCGACACCTGGGTGTACTGGAGCTTACGCAGGTGCTTGATCAGGTTCAGGGTGTGGGCATCGACCGTATAGATGTGGAACAGGTCGTGCTGCATTTGCCCAACGATGAAACCGAACTCCGGCAGATAACGCCCGAGAATCCCGTAGCGGTTCATGCGCCGCAGGTTGCGATGCACGCCGATCTTGCACTTGAACAACTCGATGAACAGGCTGGTGTTGCGGATGTCGTGACGGAAATCTTCATCGATCAGGTGACGGTTTTCCCGCAGCAAGCGAATGGTGTCGGCGCGTACACCCTTGATTTCCGGTTGCTGGGCCATGAGCACGAAGATTTCCAGCATGGCGAACGGCGTGCGACGGAATACATTGGCGTTGCGCGCCTCGATGTAGCCGTCGTGCAGTTGGAAACGTGAATTGATCGGCTGCGGCGGTTCTTCGTCTTCGGGGGCGAGGATGACTTCCTCGAAGTGCTGGATGATCAGTTCGCTGAGTTGGGCGATGCTCATCACCACGCGGTAGTACTGCTGCATGAAGTTTTCGATGGATTGCTTGGCATCCTGCCCTTCGAAACCCAACAGGCTGGCGATGGAGCGCTGATGGTCGAACAGCAGGCGATCTTCGGCGCGCCCGGCCAGCATGTGCAGGGCGTAGCGGACCTTCCACAGGAATTCCTGGGACGAGGCCAGCAAGGCGTTTTCGCTTTCCACCAGGAAACCTTCACCGGCCAGGGCGCGCAGGTTCAGCGTGCCGTACTGGCGCCGGGCGACCCATAGGATCGTCTGGATGTCCCGCAGCCCGCCGGGCGAGCCCTTGACGTTGGGCTCCAGGTTGTATTCGGTGTCGTTGTACTTGTGGTGGCGGGCCTTCTGCTCGGCGCGCTTGGCCAGGAAAAAGTCCTTGCTGGGCCACATGTGCGCCGTGCTGGTGACATCGAGCATGCGCTGGCGCAGGTGCTCGGGGCCGGCGATGGTGCGACTTTCCATCAGGTTGGTGATCACCGTCAGGTCGGCGCGGGCCTCGTCGGCGCATTCCTGCACCGAGCGCACGCTCTGGCCGACTTCCAGGCCGATGTCCCACAGCAGCGTCAGGAACCGCTCGATGGAGTCACGGAAAACTTCATGATCGGCGCTGTCGAGCAGGATCAGCAGATCGATGTCGGAGTAGGGGTGCAGTTCGCCGCGCCCGTAGCCGCCGACCGCCACCAGGGCGATGTCGGCATCCTCGCTCCAGTTGAACTGTTCCCAGGCTTTTTGCAGGATGTTATCGACGAACCAGGCACGGTCCTCGATCAGCCGCCGAATGTCCCGGCCGTTGCGAAAGCGCTGGTCGAGCACTTCGTGGGCCTGGCGGATCGCCTTCTTGAACGCCGCGATGGGGCTTGCCTTCAGGGCCAGTTCAGCCTGGAACTGGCCGCGGTCGAAGAGTTCGGGATCCACCTGCGGCATTGAATGACTTTCCTTTCTATCTATAGGCTGGGTTCGGATCAGGCGGAAACGCGAGGGATGGTGTCATCGCTGCGCAGGGTAAAGATCTCGTATCCGGTCTCGGTGACCAGCAAGGTGTGTTCCCACTGGGCCGACAGCTTGCGATCCTTGGTGATGGCAGTCCAGCCGTCGCCCAGCACCTTGGTATCGGCGCGTCCCTGGTTGATCATCGGCTCGATGGTGAAGGTCATGCCCGCCTGCAGTTCCATGCCGGTGCCGGCACGGCCGTAGTGCAGGATCTGCGGTTCTTCGTGGAACACCTTGCCGATGCCATGGCCGCAGAATTCGCGTACCACCGAGAAGCCGTTTTTCTGCGCGTGCTTCTGGATCACTTCGCCGATGTCCCCCAGGCGGCAGCCCGGCTTCACCAGTTCGATGGCCATGTACATGCATTCCTGGGTGACCTTGGACAGGCGCTCGGCCCACTCCGGCACGTTGCCGACATGGAACATGCGGCTGGTGTCGCCGTGAAAGCCGTCCTTGATGACGGTGACGTCGATGTTCAGGGTGTCGCCATCCTTCAACGGTTTTTCGTTGGGGATGCCGTGGCAGACCACGTGGTTGATCGAGGTGCAGATCGACTTCGGGAAGCCTTTGTAGTTGAGCGGGGCCGGGATGGCTTTCTGCTCGTTGACGATGTAGTCATGGCAGATGCGGTCCAGCTCTTCGGTGGTCACGCCAGGCTTGACGTAGTCGGCGATCATCTCCAGCACATCGGCGGCGAGTTTGCCGGCGACACGCATTTTGGCGATGTCCTCGGGAGTCTTGAGGGTAACGGTCATACAGGCTCTCTCTGCGCCCGACGGCGCTGTTCAAAACGAAATGGGCGGCGGATGGGGATCCGGGCGGCCCTGAAAACGCGATTCTAACAGACGATCAGTACAATGAGCTCTCCAGGCTGGAACTCTGTGGTGAGGGGATTTATCCCCGTTGGGCTGCGCAGCAGCCCCAAATCAGGCAGCATGGTGTATCAGGTCGATTGAATCGCCTGGTATGGGGCCGCTACGCGTCCCAGCGGGGATAAATCCCCTCGCCACAAGAGGTTTTCAGATTCCGTGTTCCGTTTTCGCCCTTGCTGTGGTATAAAATGCGCCGCTTTCCGGGGATGACCCCGTAAGCTTAAATCCACACACGTGTCGACACGATGACCTGGGTGCCTTTGGCTTATATAGCCGCTGGTTGGTCATTGGGATACGTGGAGGCCAAACCCGACTTATCAAGGAACTATCATGTCCCAAGTCAACATGCGCGATATGCTGAAGGCCGGTGTGCACTTCGGTCACCAGACCCGTTACTGGAACCCGAAAATGGGCAAGTACATTTTCGGCGCGCGTAACAAGATCCACATCATCAACCTTGAAAAAACCCTGCCGATGTTCAACGAAGCACTGACCTTCGTAGAGCGCCTGGCCCAGGGCAAAAACAAGATTCTGTTCGTCGGCACCAAGCGTTCCGCTGGCAAGATCGTTGCTGAAGAAGCAGCACGTTGCGGTTCGCCGTACGTCGATCACCGCTGGTTGGGCGGCATGCTGACCAACTTCAAGACCATTCGCGCTTCCATCAAGCGTCTGCGTGACCTTGAAGTCCAGTCCGAAGACGGTACTTTCGCCAAGCTGACCAAGAAAGAAGCGCTGATGCGCACTCGCGATCTTGAGAAGCTGGACCGCTCCCTGGGCGGTATCAAGGACATGGGCGGTCTGCCTGACGCGCTGTTCGTGATCGACGTTGACCACGAGCGCATCGCGATCACCGAAGCCAACAAGCTGGGTATCCCGGTCATCGGTGTTGTCGATACCAACAGCAGCCCGGAAGGCGTTGACTACATCATCCCAGGCAACGATGACGCCATCCGCGCCATCCAACTGTACATGGGTTCGATGGCTGACGCTGTTATCCGTGGTCGCAACAACGTGAATGGCGGCACCGAAGTCTTCGCTGAAGAAGCTCCGGCAGCAGCCGCTGAGTAATTGACGCCCTGGCGTTGACTCAGTAAGCAAAAAGGGGGCTTGGCCCCCTTTTTGCCACCTCGAAAACCATTTGCCGCCAGCGCAGGGACTTGTTTGTAACCTGCCGCGGCCTATAAGCAGTGGTTTTCCAGGAAGAATTGATCGCCCGTTCGATCGGGTGGAATGGTTGAAAACCTATCCAAGAGGATTTTGAAATGGCAGAGATTACTGCAGCGTTGGTCAAAGAACTGCGCGAGCGTACCGGCGAAGGCATGATGGACTGCAAGAAAGCCTTGACCAAGGCTGGCGGCGACATCGAAAAAGCCATTGATGACATGCGTGCTTCGGGCGCCATCAAGGCTGCCAAGAAAGCGGGCAACGTTGCCGCTGAAGGCGCCATCGCCATCAAGGACGACGGCAAGGCTGCCGTTCTGCTGGAAGTTAACTCCCAGACCGACTTCCTGGCCCTGCAGGATGACTTCAAGGCATTCGTCGCTGCCAGCGTCGAAAAAGCCTTCGCTGACAAACTGACCGACGCAGCTCCGCTGATCGAAGCTCAGGAAGAAGCGCGCCTGGTCCTGGTTGGCAAGACCGGCGAAAACGTCAACATCCGCCGTCTGGTTCGTGTTGAAGGTGACGTGGTCGGTACCTACCTGCACGGCAACAAGATCGGTGTTGCGGTTGTCCTGAAGGGCGGCGATACCGAGCTGGCGAAAGACATCGCCATGCACGTTGCTGCAACCAACCCTGAGTTCCTGCTGCCTTCGGACGTTTCGGCTGAAGCGATCGAGCGCGAGAAGGGCGTTTTCCTGCAGCTGAACGAAGAAAAGCTGAAAGGCAAGCCTGCTGAAATCGCAGAAAAAATGGTCAGCGGCCGTATCTCCAAGTTCCTGGCCGAAGCCAGCCTGGTTGAGCAGGCTTTCGTCAAGAACCCGGAAGTCAAGGTTGGCGACCTGGCGAAGAAAGCCGGTGCTGAAATCGTTTCGTTCACCT
This sequence comes from Pseudomonas sp. NFACC46-3, assembly GCF_900114515.1. Classification (NCBI taxonomy): domain Bacteria; kingdom Pseudomonadati; phylum Pseudomonadota; class Gammaproteobacteria; order Pseudomonadales; family Pseudomonadaceae; genus Pseudomonas; species Pseudomonas sp. NFACC46-3. The sequence goes on along the minus strand of NZ_FOTH01000023.1, from coordinate 73,930 downwards.
ACTTCAAAGTGGGCGACGGCATCGAGAAGCCGGTCGACAACTTCGCTGAAGAAGTTGCTGCCCAAGTAGCTGCTGCCAGCAAGCAATAAGACGGTTTTTACAACTGTCGCCCTGAAGAGGCTGCCCGCTTAACGCGCGCAGCCTCTTTTTGGATGGGGATGCCGATTTTTATTGGTTTCCTGTCGGAACTGGCTTACAAAGCCGTGTTCCGATGGCGCTGTGTCAGCGTCAGACTAGAGTAGACGCAGGCTGCAAACAGCCTGCAAAGAATTTTCGAAAATACGCCGCAGGAGAGATTCGCAATGGCTCAGCAGGGCAGTGGTTATCAGGCTCGCTATAAACGCATTCTACTCAAGCTTAGCGGCGAGGCCCTGATGGGCTCGGAAGAGTTCGGGATCGATCCGAAAGTGCTGGATCGCATGGCCCTGGAAGTCGGCCAGCTGGTCGGGATCGGCGTTCAGGTCGGTCTGGTCATCGGCGGCGGCAACCTGTTTCGCGGCGCGGCGCTGAGCGCGGCCGGCATGGACCGGGTCACGGGCGACCACATGGGCATGCTGGCTACTGTGATGAACGCCCTGGCTATGCGTGACGCGCTGGAGCGTGCCAATATCTCGGCCATCGTGATGTCGGCCATTTCCATGGTTGGCGTAACCGATCACTACGACCGCCGCAAAGCCATGCGCCACCTCAACTCCAAGGAAGTGGTGATTTTTGCCGCCGGTACCGGTAATCCGTTCTTCACCACGGATTCGGCCGCCTGCCTGCGAGCGATCGAGATCGATGCCGATGTCGTGCTCAAGGCAACCAAGGTCGATGGCGTCTATACCGCTGACCCGTTCAAGGACCCGCATGCCGAGAAGTTCGATCATCTGACCTACGATGAAGTGCTGGATCGCAAGCTGGGGGTAATGGATCTGACGGCTATCTGTCTCTGCCGCGACCACAAGATGCCGCTGCGTGTCTTTAACATGAACAAGCCCGGTGCCCTGCTGAATATCGTCCATGGCGGCGCCGAAGGAACACTGATCGAGGAAGTTCAACAATGATCAACGAAATCAAGAAAGACGCTGAACAGCGCATGCAGAAATCCCTGGAGTCCCTGGCGCACAACTTCGGTCGCATCCGCACCGGCCAGGCGCACCCGAGCATCCTTGAGGGCGTGATGGTGCCGTACTACGGCTCCGATACCCCGATCAAGCAAGTGGCCAACATCACCGTCAAGGACGCGCGTACCCTGCAGGTCGTGGCCTTTGAGCGCAATATGCTGGCCGCGGTCGACAAGGCCATCGGCAGTGCCGGTCTGAACCTGAACCCGACCAACCTGGGTGAGCTGCTGCTGATCTCCATGCCGGCCCTGACCGAAGAGACCCGCAAGGGCTTCACCAAACAGGCTCGTGACGTGGCTGAAGACGCCCGTGTTGCCGTACGCAACATCCGTCGTGATGCCAACAGCCAGCTCAAGGACCTGGTCAAGGAAAAGGAAATCAGCGAAGACGAAGAGCGTCGTGCCACTGGCGAGATCGACGACCTGACCAAGAAGTACGTGGCTAAGATCGACGCGGATTTGGCGCAGAAAGAAAAAGACCTGATGGCCGTATAAGGGTCTCGTTTTCATGGAAAAGACCAAGCAGGCCGTGCCGTTCGCGGTGCCGCGCCACGTGGCGATCATCATGGACGGCAATAACCGCTGGGCCAAGAAACGCTTTATGCCTGGCGTCGCCGGGCACAAGGCGGGTGTCGATGCGGTGCGTGCGGTCATCGAGGTGTGCGCCGAGGCAGGGGTCGAGGTGCTGACCCTGTTCGCCTTCTCCAGTGAGAACTGGCAGCGTCCGGCCGATGAAGTCAGTGCCTTGATGGACCTGTTCCTCAAGGCCTTGCGTCGTGAGGCCAAGCGCCTCAACGATAACAAGATCAGCCTGCGGATCATCGGTGATCGCTCGCGCTTCCATCCTGAATTGCAGGCTGCGATGCGCGAAGCCGAGGCAGCGACTGCGGGCGCCGATCGGTTTGTCCTGCAGATCGCCGCCAACTATGGTGGACAGTGGGACATTGCCCAGGCTGCCCAGCGGCTGGCGCGGGAAGTCCAGGCCGGGCACCTGCGCCCGGAAGACATCACGCCGGAACTGCTGCAGGCCTGCCTGGCGACCGGCGACCTGCCGTTGCCGGACCTGTGCATCCGTACCGGTGGCGAGCATCGCATCAGCAACTTCCTGCTCTGGCAGTTGGCGTATGCCGAGTTGTACTTCTCCGACCTGTTCTGGCCGGACTTCAAACACGATGCCATGCGCACCGCACTGGCCGATTTCGCTTCCCGTCAGCGTCGCTTCGGTAAAACGAGCGAGCAGATCGAAGCTGGAGCCCGGGTTTAATGCTCAAACAACGAATCATCACTGCCTTGATCCTGTTGCCCATCGCCCTGGGCGGTTTCTTCCTGCTCGAAGGCGCCAGTTTTGCGCTGTTCATCGGACTGGTCGTGACCCTGGGGGCGTGGGAATGGGCGCGGCTGGCGGGTTTTCCTGCGCAGTCGGCGCGCGTGGCCTACGCAGCGGCCGTGGCGGCCATGCTGTTCATCATGTACGTGATGCCCGGGCTCGCGCCTTGGGTGTTGGGTGCCGCGGTGCTGTGGTGGGCGACAGCGACCTTCCTGGTCCTGACCTACCCGCAGACTACCCATCATTGGGCCAATGCGGCGACCAAACTGGTGATCGGCCTGTTGATCCTGCTGCCGGCCTGGCAAGGGCTGATCTGGATCAAGCAAGACCCGCTGGGCAACTGGCAGATCATGGCCGTGATGGTGTTGGTCTGGGGTGCCGACGTCGGCGCCTATTTTTCCGGCAAGGCCTTCGGCAAGCGCAAGCTGGCGCCGAAGGTCAGTCCTGGCAAGAGCTGGGAAGGGGTCTATGGTGGCCTGGCCTTGAGCCTGGTGATCACCACTGTGGTCGGCTTCGTGCGGGACTGGACGGTCGCGCAGCTGCTGATGGGCCTTATGGGGGCCGCGTTGATCGTATTTGTGTCAGTGGTTGGCGACCTGACCGAAAGCATGTTCAAGCGTCAGTCGGGAATCAAGGACAGCAGTAACCTGCTGCCCGGTCACGGTGGCGTGCTGGATCGCATCGACAGTCTTACCGCCGCGATTCCGATCTTTGCCGTGCTGTTGTGGATGGCGGCGTCGTGAGTCGCCCCCAGCAGATCACTGTCCTTGGTGCGACCGGTTCGATCGGCCTGAGTACGCTTGACGTCATCGGCCGGCACCCGCAGCGTTACCAGGTGTTCGCCCTCAGTGGTTTCACGCGCATGAGTGAGTTGCTGGCCTTGTGCATACGCCACACGCCGCGGTTTGCCGTGGTGCCTGAGGCCGCTGTGGCGCGGGCGCTGCAGGACGATCTGCGCGCAGCCGGCCTGCAAACTCGCGTGCTGGTGGGGGAGGAAGGGCTCTGCCAAGTGGCTTCCGACCCGGAAGTCGACGCCGTGATGGCGGCAATCGTCGGTGCGGCGGGCTTGCGTCCGACGCTGGCGGCGGTGGAAGCAGGCAAGAAGATCCTGCTGGCCAATAAAGAAGCGCTGGTGATGTCCGGCGCGCTGTTCATGCAGGCTGTGCGCAAAAGCGGTTCGGTGTTGCTGCCTATCGACAGCGAGCACAATGCGATTTTTCAATGCATGCCGCAGGATTTTTCCCGTGGCCTCGGCGCGGTGGGTGTCCGGCGGATTTTGCTGACAGCCTCCGGTGGTCCGTTCCGGCAGACGCCGCTGGAAGAATTGGTGCATGTTTCACCCGAGCAGGCCTGTGCCCACCCGAACTGGTCCATGGGGCGCAAGATTTCCGTGGATTCGGCCAGCATGATGAACAAGGGGTTGGAGCTGATCGAGGCCTGCTGGCTGTTCGATGCCAAGCCGTCCCAGGTCGAGGTGGTGATTCATCCCCAGAGCGTGATTCATTCCCTGGTGGACTATGTCGACGGTTCGGTGCTGGCCCAGTTGGGCAATCCGGACATGCGCACCCCGATCGCCAATGCCCTGGCCTGGCCGGAGCGCATCGATTCGGGTGTTGCGCCGCTGGACCTGTTCGCCATCGCTCGCCTGGATTTCCAGGCGCCCGATGAGCAGCGTTTCCCCTGCCTGCGCCTGGCGCGACAGGCGGCCGAGGCGGGCGACAGTGCGCCGGCCATGCTTAATGCCGCCAATGAAGTGGCGGTTGCAGCGTTTCTCGATGGACGTGTCCGTTACCTCGAGATCGCGAGTATCATCGAGGAAGTCTTGAATCTCGAGGCCGTGGTTTCGGTCGATGACCTCGACACGGTATTTACGGCGGATGCCAGGGCTCGTGAATTGGCGGGCCAATGGCTGCAGCGCCACGGGCGTTGAAGCTGCGATACGTTAGCCAGGGTTGCCCTGGACAGGATTGCGGAGAAAACAGATGAGCGCGCTCTATATGATTGTCGGCACCCTGGTTGCCTTGGGGGTGTTGGTCACATTTCACGAATTCGGTCATTTCTGGGTCGCGCGGCGCTGTGGCGTCAAGGTCCTGCGTTTTTCCGTGGGCTTTGGCATGCCCTTGCTGCGCTGGCACGACAAGAAAGGCACCGAGTTCGTCGTGGCGGCCATCCCGCTGGGCGGCTACGTCAAGATGCTCGATGAGCGAGAAGGTGAAGTCCCGGCAGACCAGCTCGATCAATCCTTCAATCGCAAGACCGTCCGTCAGCGTATTGCCATCGTCGCCGCGGGGCCGATCGCCAACTTTCTGCTGGCCATGGTGTTTTTCTGGGGCCTGGCCATGCTGGGCAGCGAGCAGGTGCGTCCGGTCATCGGTGCGGTGGAGTCGGGTAGCGTTGCCGCCCGTGCCGGGTTGGGCGTCGGGCAGGAAATCGTCGCTATCGACGGCGAGCCGACCTCGGGCTGGGCGGCGGTCAATCTGCAACTGGTGCGTCGCCTGGGTGAGAGCGGTTCGTTGCAATTGATGGTGCGTGAGCAGGGCTCCACGGTGGATTCGCCTCGCGAACTGACCTTGGACAACTGGCTCAAGGGCGCCGACGAGCCCGATCCGATCCGGTCCCTGGGGATCCGGCCATGGCGTCCGGCGATGCCACCGATACTCGCCGAACTCGATCCGAAAGGCCCGGCCCAGGCTGCAGGCCTGAAGACCGGCGATCGGTTGCTGGCCCTCGACGGCCAGCCGGTCAGCGATTGGCAGCAGGTGGTCGATTCGGTTCGTGTACGTCCTGATACCAAAATTGTGCTGCGCATCGAGCGCGACGGTGCTCCAATCGATGTCCCGGTGACCCTGGCCGCCCGTGGCGAGAGCAAGGCACCGAGCGGTTACCTGGGGGCGGGCGTCAAGGCGGTCGACTGGCCACCGGAAATGATTCGCGAGGTCAGTTTCGGCCCGGTGGCGGCGATTGGCGAGGGTGCGCGTCGTACCTGGACCATGAGCGTCCTGACGCTGGACTCGCTCAAGAAAATGTTGTTCGGCGAGCTCTCGGTAAAAAACTTGAGTGGACCGATAACCATTGCTAAAGTGGCGGGCGCTTCTGCCCAGTCGGGCGTCGCTGATTTCCTGAATTTCCTTGCTTATCTGAGCATTAGCCTGGGGGTTCTGAATTTGCTGCCCATCCCGGTACTGGATGGGGGGCATCTGCTGTTTTATCTGATCGAGTGGGCGCGTGGTCGTCCCTTGTCGGATCGGGTGCAAGGTTGGGGGATACAGATCGGTATCAGCTTGGTGGTCGGGGTCATGTTGCTTGCCCTCGTCAACGATCTGGGTCGTCTGTAACGCTTCGCTGAATTGCGAATCTGCCGCATTTTGCGGCAGTTTGTTTATTGCCAGTTGGAATAAGAAAGGACTTCATGAAACGTCTGCTGCTAACTGCGGTTCTCACCGTATTGATGATCGCCGAAGTTCACGCCGAGTCCTTCACTATCTCTGATATTCGCGTCAATGGCCTCCAGCGGGTCTCCGCGGGTAGCGTCTTTGGTGCCTTGCCGTTGAACGTCGGCGAGCAGGCGGATGATCGGCGCCTGGTGGAATCCACGCGTGCGCTGTTCAAGACCGGCTTCTTTCAAGATATCCAACTGGGCCGTGACGGCAATGTCCTGGTCATCACCGTTGTCGAGCGCCCGTCGGTCGCCAGTATCGAGATCGAAGGCAACAAGGCGATCTCCACTGAAGACCTGATGAAAGGCCTCAAGCAATCCGGCCTGGCCGAAGGCGAGATCTTCCAGCGTGCCACCCTCGAAGGTGTACGCAACGAACTGCAACGCCAGTACGTTGCCCAGGGTCGCTACTCGGCCACCGTCGACACCGAAGTGGTGCCGCAACCGCGCAACCGCGTCGGCCTGAAGGTCAATATCAACGAAGGCACCGTGGCAGCCATCCAGCACATCAACGTGGTGGGCAACACGGTTTTCCCTGACGAAGACCTGATCGACCTGTTCGAACTCAAGACCACCAACTGGCTGTCGTTCTTCAAGAACGACGACAAGTACGCCCGTGAAAAACTCTCCGGTGACCTGGAGCGCCTGCGTTCCTACTACCTGGACCGCGGCTACATCAACATGGACATCGCCTCGACCCAGGTGTCCACCACCCCGGACAAGAAGCACGTCTACATTACCGTCAACGTCAACGAAGGCGAGAAATACACCGTTCGTGACGTCAAGCTCAGCGGCGACCTGAAAGTGCCTGAAGACCAGGTCAAGTCGCTGCTGTTGGTGCAGAAGGGCCAGGTGTTCTCGCGCAAGCTGATGACCACCACCTCCGAGCTGATCACCCGCCGCCTGGGTAACGAGGGTTACACCTTCGCCAACGTCAACGGCGTGCCACAGCCGCATGATGAAGACCACACCGTCGACATCACCTTCGCCGTGGACCCGGGCAAGCGTGCCTACGTCAACCGTATCAACTTCCGTGGCAACACCAAGTCCGAGGACGAAGTGCTGCGCCGTGAAATGCGTCAGATGGAAGGCGGTTGGGCCTCGACCTACCTGATCGACCAGTCCAAGACCCGCCTGGAGCGCCTGGGTTTCTTCAAGGAAGTCAACGTCGAGACCCCGGCAGTGCCCGGTGTCGATGACCAGGTGGATGTGAACTACAGCGTCGAAGAGCAGGCTTCCGGCTCGATCACTGCCAGCGTCGGTTTTGCCCAGAGTGCCGGTCTGATCCTCGGTGGCTCGATCACCCAGAACAACTTCCTGGGTACCGGTAACAAGGTCAGCATCGGTTTGACTCGCAGTGAGTACCAGACCCGCTACAACTTCGGTTACGTGGACCCCTACTGGACCGCTGACGGCGTGAGCCTGGGCTATAACGCCTTCTACCGTACCACCGACTATGACGAGCTCGATTCCGATGTCTCCAGCTATGCAGTAGACAGCTTGGGTGCCGGCGTCAACGTGGGTTATCCAATCAGCGAGACTTCGCGGCTTACATTCGGTCTCACCGCCCAGCAGGACGAGATCAGCACTGGCCGCTATACCGTTGACGAGATCTTCGATTTCGTCGAGAAAGAAGGCGACAAGTACCTGAACTTCAAGGCGTCTGCCGGTTGGTCCGAGTCGACCCTGAACAAGGGCGTGCTGGCGACCCGTGGTCATTCCCAGAGCCTGGTCCTGGAAACGACTGTGCCGGGTAGTGACCTGTCATTCTTCAAGCTCGACTATCGTGGCCAACTGTTCCAGCCGTTGACCGACAACTACACCATGCGCCTGCACACCGAACTGGGTTATGGCGACGGCTACGGTTCGACCGATGGCCTGCCGTTCTACGAGAACTACTACGCCGGTGGTTTCAACTCGGTGCGTGGCTTCAAGGACAGTACGCTCGGGCCGCGCAGTACGCCGAGCCGGGGAGCGAGTGTCACGGGTAACACTGGTACAATCCGTGATCCGGACCAGGATCCGCTGCCATTCGGCGGTAACGTCCTCCTCCAGGGTGGCGTGGAGTTGCTTTTCCCAATGCCGTTCGTCAAGGATCAGCGCTCGCTGCGCACTTCGGTATTCTGGGACGTCGGTAACGTATTCGACTCCACATGCGAAGACACCACTACTTCTAACGGGGGCAACTCCAATACGGAGTGCAACGACATCAGCCTGAGCAACCTGGCCAGTTCCGTCGGCGTGGGCGTGACCTGGGTCACCGCGCTGGGCCCCTTGAGCTTCGCATTGGCGATGCCGATCAAGAAACCGGATGACGCTGAAACCCAAGTGTTCCAATTCTCCCTCGGCCAGACGTTCTAAGCGCCTGACCCAAGATAACGACAATGGATTTTGTAGGAGTACATCGTGCGTAAGTTGACTCAATTGGTTCTCCTGGCCACCGTGCTGGTCGCCGGTCCGGCTTTTGCCGACATGAAGATTGCCGTGCTGAATTATCAGATGGCCCTGCTGGAATCCGACGCAGCGAAGAAATACGCCGTGGATGCGGAGAAGAAATTCGGTCCGCAACTGACCAAGCTCAAGGGCCTGGAAAGCAGCGCCAAGGGCATTCAGGATCGTCTGGTAGCCGGTGGCGACAAGATGGCCCAGGGCGAGCGTGAGCGTCTGGAGCTTGAATTCAAGCAAAAGGCCCGTGACTTCCAGTTCCAGTCCAAGGAGCTGAACGAAGCGAAAGCTGTTGCCGACCGCGAAATGCTCAAGCAACTCAAGCCGAAACTCGACAGCGCCGTGGAAGAAGTCATCAAGAAAGGTGGTTTTGACCTGGTGTTCGAGCGTGGCGCAGTGATCGATGTCAAGCCTCAATACGACATCACGCGCCAGGTAATCGAGCGCATGAATCAGCTGAAGTAATCCATGACAGCGACTATCAAGCTCGGCCAGTTGGCCGAGTTCCTCGGCGCCACCCTGCGTGGCGACCCGGAGAAGGCAATTACTGGGCTAGCCACTTTGCAAGAGGCTGGCCCAGCTCAGTTGAGCTTTCTGGCAAATCCTCAGTATCGCAAGTATCTGGCCGATAGCCGGGCCGCCGCGCTGTTGCTCAAGGCCGCTGATGCCGAAGGGTTTGCCGGCGATGCCCTGATCGTGCCCGATCCGTACCTGGCGTATGCGCGAATTTCCCATCTGTTCGATCCCAAGCCCAAGTCGGCTGCTGGTATTCATCCCAGCGCGGTGATCGCGGCGGATGCCGTGGTCGATCCCACGGCCAGCGTCGGTCCGTTCGTGGTCATCGAAAGCGCGGCCCGCATTGGTGCGGGTGTCACGCTGGGTGCCCATTGTGTCATTGGCGCACGCAGCGAGATCGGTGAAGGTGGCTGGCTGGCCCCACGGGTCACCCTGTACCACGATGTCCGCATCGGCAAGCGCGTGGTGATTCAATCCGGCGCGGTGTTGGGCGGCGAAGGCTTCGGTTTCGCCAACGAGAAAGGCATCTGGCAGAAGATCGCCCAGATCGGTGGCGTCACCATTGGCGATGACGTGGAGATCGGCGTCAACACCGCGATCGACCGCGGCGCCCTGGCCGACACGGTCATCGGCAATGGCGTCAAGCTCGACAACCAGATCCAGATCGCCCACAACGTCCAGGTCGGTGATCACACCGCCATGGCCGCCTGCGTGGGCATCTCCGGCAGCACCAAGATCGGCAAGCATTGCATGCTCGCCGGTGGCGTGGGGCTGGTGGGCCATATCGATATCTGTGACAACGTGTTCCTGACCGGGATGACCATGGTGACCCACTCGATTACCGAACCGGGTGCCTATTCTTCCGGTACGGCCATGCAGCCGGCAGCCGAATGGCGCAAGAGCGCGGCGCGTATCCGCCAGCTCGACGACATCGCGCGGCGCCTCAAGCAGGTGGAAAAGCGTGTAGGGGACGTGACCCCTGGCGGTAATGCTTCATCAGATGGCTGATACCATTTCCATATCAAGTGTGCACAGCCGTTAGGGCATCTTGATTTGCTAGCGGAGTGCGCGTCACTCGTGCGCTCCCAATCTTTACATAGGCTTCCCCCCGAAATGATGGACATCAACGAGATTCGCGAATACCTGCCTCACCGTTACCCGTTCCTGCTGGTGGATCGGGTGGTGGACCTGGACGTTGAAGGCAAGCGCATTCGCGCCTATAAGAATGTCAGCATCAACGAGCCGTTCTTCAATGGTCACTTCCCCGCGCATCCAATCATGCCGGGCGTATTGATCATCGAGGCGATGGCCCAGGCTGCCGGGATCCTTGGTTTCAAAATGCTCGACGTAAAGCCTGCCGACGGCACGCTCTATTACTTCGTCGGCTCCGACAAGCTGCGCTTCCGCCAGCCGGTCACCCCGGGCGATCAGTTGATCCTCGAAGCCAAGTTCATCAGTTGCAAGCGCCAGATCTGGAAATTCGAATGCCAGGCTTCGGTCGACGGCAAGCCAGTCTGCTCCGCTGAAATCATCTGTGCGGAACGCAAGCTATGAGTTTGATTGACCCTCGCGCAATCATCGATCCGACGGCCGTTTTGGCCGCCGATGTCGAGGTCGGCCCGTGGTCGATTGTCGGCGCAGGTGTGGAAATTGGCGAGGGTACGGTGATCGGTCCCCACGTAATTCTCAAGGGACCGACCCGGATTGGTCGGCACAATCGCATCTACCAGTTTTCTTCGGTAGGCGAGGACACGCCCGATCTCAAGTACAAAGGTGAAGAAACCCGTCTGGTCATCGGCGATCACAACGTGATCCGCGAAGGTGTGACGATTCACCGTGGCACCGTTCAGGATCGTTCCGAAACGACCCTGGGCGACCATAACCTGATCATGGCCTATGCGCACATCGGCCATGACAGCGTGATTGGCAACCATTGCATCCTGGTCAACAACACCGCCCTGGCCGGCCATGTGCACGTGGACGATTGGGCGATCCTGTCCGGGTTCACCCTGGTGCACCAGTATTGCCATATCGGCGCCCACAGTTTCTCTGGCATGGGCACTGCCATCGGCAAGGACGTCCCGGCCTATGTCACGGTGTTCGGCAACCCGGCCGAAGCCCGCAGCATGAACTTCGAAGGCATGCGTCGGCGTGGTTTCAGCGAAGATGCGATCACGGCACTGCGTCGCGCCTACAAGGTCGTGTATCGCCAGGGCCTGACGGTCGAACAGGCACTCGCCGAACTGGCCGAGGCTTCAGCGCAACACCCGGAAGTGGCGATCTTCCGCGATTCCATACAGTCTTCGACCCGCGGCATCACTCGCTGACCATGGCTAATTTGCGTATTGCACTGGTGGCGGGAGAGGCTTCCGGTGACATTCTGGGCGCCGGTCTGATGCGCGCGCTCAAGACGCAGCACCCCGCTGTCGAATTCATTGGTGTTGGTGGGCCGTTGATGGAGGCCGAGGGGCTGACGTCCTATTTCCCGATGGAACGCCTGTCGGTGATGGGCCTGGTGGAAGTACTCGGTCGCCTGCGTGAGCTGCTGGCCCGGCGCAAGAAGCTGATCCAGACCCTGATCGATGAAAAACCGGATGTGTTCATCGGCATCGATGCGCCGGATTTCACCCTCAATATCGAACTCAAGCTACGTCAGGCCGGTATCAAGACCGTGCATTACGTCAGTCCATCGGTCTGGGCCTGGCGGCAGAAGCGGGTGCTGAAGATTCGCGAAGGTTGCGACCTGATGCTGACGCTGCTGCCGTTCGAAGCCCGGTTCTATGAAGAGAAGGGCGTGCCGGTTCGATTTGTCGGGCACACCCTGGCCGATACCATTCCCCTGCAAGCCGACCGCGATGCGGCCCGCCAGGCGTTGGGCCTGCCCGAGGGCCCCCTGGTGGCCTTGATGCCCGGCAGCCGGGGCGGCGAAGTGAGTCGCCTGGGTGGGCTGTTTTTCGACGCCGCCGAGCGCCTTCGGGCGCTGCGTCCCGGTGTACGTTTTGTCCTGCCGTGTGCCAGCGCGCAGCGTCGCGCGCAGTTGGAGGCGTTGCTGGTTGGTCGCGATTTGCCGGTGACGCTGCTCGACGGTCGTTCCCACGAAGCGTTGGCGGCCTGCGATGCCGTGTTGATTGCCTCCGGCACTGCTACCCTTGAAGCGCTGCTGTATAAACGCCCGATGGTGGTCGCCTATCGCCTGGCGCCGCTGACGTTCTGGATTCTCAAGCGCATGGTCAAGAGCCCTTACGTGTCCTTGCCGAACCTGTTGGCCCAGCGCTTGTTGGTGCCGGAGCTGTTGCAGGACGAGGCGACCGCCGAGGCGCTGGCCACCACGCTGTCGCCCTTGATCGACGGCGGCGAGGAGCAGACCCGAGGCTTTGACGAAATCCACCGTACCTTGCGTCGTGATGCTTCCAACCAGGCGGCTGACGCGGTACTGACCCTGATTGGCGCAAAACCATGAGCAACTCAAAGCTACAGATGGGCCTGGACTTCAACCTGGTCGCCGAAGTGGAAGAACTTGTGGCTGGTGTCGATGAAGTGGGGCGTGGCCCGTTGTGCGGCGCGGTGGTGACGGCGGCGGTGATTCTCGACCCGAAGCGGCCGATCCTGGGCCTCAACGATTCGAAGAAACTCACTGAAGCCCGTCGCGAAAAGCTCTATGACGAGATCTGCGAGAAAGCCCTGAGCTGGTGCATCGCCCGGGCCGAAGTGGAAGAAATCGATGAACTCAATATCCTGCACGCCACCATGCTTGCCATGCAGCGTGCCGTGCAGGGCCTGCACATCACGCCGAAACTGGCGATGATCGATGGTAATCGCTGCCCGAAACTGTCGATGCGCGCCGAAGCGGTGATCCAGGGCGACGCCAAGGTGCCGGCCATCGCGGCGGCCTCGATCCTGGCGAAGGTCAGTCGCGACCGGGAAATGGCCGCTTTCGAATTGATTTACCCGGGCTATGGCATCGGCGGTCACAAGGGTTACCCGACCCCCGTTCATCTGGAAGCCCTGGCGCGCCTTGGGCCGACGCCCATCCATCGGCGTTCGTTCGCCCCGGTGCGGCTGGCTTATGAAGCCCGTGAAGGGATGATCGAAATCGAGAGATTCGCCTGATCATTGTGGCGAGGGAGCTTGCTCCCGCTTGGGTGCGAAGCGCCCATAAGAAGGGGGCTGCTGCGCAGCCCAGCGGGAGCAAGCTCCCTCGCCACGGATTCAATCACTTCAATGAGCGGTATGGGTTGCAGGCTGATGTTTTACCCAAGGCCCGGTACAATCCGGGCCTTGTTGTTTTCATGACTTAACGCAGGATCACTATGCCGGCTTCATTCGTTCATCTACGCCTGCACACTGAATACTCCCTGGTCGACGGCCTGGTGCGGATCAAGCCATTGGTCAAGACCCTGGTGGGCATGAACATGCCTGCCGTGGCGGTCACCGACCAGAACAACATGTGTTCGCTGGTCAAGTTCTACAAGGCCGCCATGGGCGCTGGGATCAAGCCGATCTGCGGTGCCGACCTGTGGCTGTCGAACAAGGACCCGGACGCGCCGTTGAGTCGCATCAGCCTGCTGGTGATGAATGCCGTGGGTTACCGCAACCTGACCGAGCTGATTTCTCGCGGCTTTATCGACGGCCAGCGCAATGGCTCGATCATCATCGAGCGCGAGTGGGTGGCTGAAGCCAGCGAAGGGCTGATCATGCTGTCGGCGGCCAAGGAGGGTGAAATCGGCCTGGCCCTGCTCAGTGGCAACGCCGAAGAGGCTGAAGTCCTGGCGCGCGACTGGATGGCGGTGTTTCCCGATCGCTTCTACATCGAAGTGCAGCGCACCAATCGCCCCAACGACGAAGAACACCTGCACGCCGCCGTGGCCCTGGCCGACAAGATAGGCGCGCCACTGGTGGCGACCAACGACGTGCGCTTCATCAAGCAGGAAGATTTCGAGGCCCACGAAACCCGTGTCTGCATTGGTGAGGGCCGCGCCCTTGATGATCCGCGCCGTCCGAAGAACTACAGCGACCAGCAATACCTCAAAAGCGCCGAGGAAATGGCCGAGTTGTTCAGCGACCTGCCGGAGGCGCTGGAAAACACCGTCGAGATCGCCAAGCGCTGCAACATCGAAGTGAAGCTGGGCAAGCACTTCCTGCCCAACTTCCCGATCCCCGATGGCATGACCATCGACGAGTATTTCCGCAAGGTGTCCTTCGATGGTCTTGAGGAGCGCCTCAGCGTCCTGCTGCCCAAGGACACCACCGAAGATTACGAAGCCAAGCGCCAGGTCTATGTCGATCGGTTGAATTTCGAGCTGGATATCATCATCCAGATGGGCTTTCCCGGTTACTTCCTGATCGTGATGGACTTTATCCAGTGGGCCAAGAACAACGGCGTGCCGGTGGGGCCTGGCCGTGGATCGGGTGCCGGGTCGCTGGTGGCCTATGTGCAGAAGATCACCGACCTCGATCCGCTGGAGTATGACCTGCTGTTCGAACGTTTCCTCAACCCGGAACGGGTCTCCATGCCCGACTTCGACGTCGACTTCTGCATGGACGGTCGCGACCGGGTGATCGACTACGTGGCCGAGAAGTACGGTCGCAACGCGGTGAGCCAGATCATCACTTTCGGTTCCATGGCCGCCAAGGCGGTGGTGCGCGACGTGGCGCGGGTGCAGGGCAAGTCCTACGGCCTGGCGGACCGTCTGTCGAAGATGATTCCGTTCGAAGTCGGCATGACGCTGGAAAAAGCCTACGAGCAGGAAGAAATCCTGCGGGACTTCATCAAGGTCGATGAAGAAGCCGCGGAAATCTGGGAGATGGCCCGCAAGCTCGAAGGCGTGGTGCGTAACGTTGGCAAGCACGCCGGTGGCGTGGTCATCGCGCCGACCAAACTGACCGACTTCTCGCCGATTTATTGCGATGAAGAAGGCGACGGCCTGGTGACCCAGTTCGACAAGGACGACGTCGAGGCGGCTGGCCTGGTGAAGTTCGACTTCCTCGGCCTGCGCACCCTGACCATCATCGACTGGGCGCTGAAAACCATCAACCGTGACCGGGCCAAGGTCGGCGAAGAACCGCTGGACATTGCCTTCATCCCGCTCGATGACAAGCCGACCTACAACCTGCTGCAAAAAGCCGAAACCACAGCGGTGTTCCAACTTGAATCCCGGGGCATGAAGGAGCTGATCAAAAAGCTCAAGCCCGACTGCCTGGAAGACCTGATCGCACTGGTGGCCCTGTTCCGTCCGGGCCCGCTGCAATCGGGCATGGTGGATGACTTCATCAACCGTAAGCACGGTCGCGCCGAGCTGGCGTACCCACACTCGGACTATCAGTACGAAGGCTTGAAACCGGTGCTGGCGCCGACCTACGGCATCATCCTGTACCAGGAACAGGTGATGCAGATTGCCCAGGTCATGGCCGGTTATACCCTTGGCGGCGCGGACATGCTGCGTCGGGCGATGGGTAAGAAAAAGCCCGAGGAAATGGCCAAGCAACGCGGCGGTTTCATTGAGGGGTGCGCCACCAACGGCATCGACCCTGACCTGGCCGGTAACATTTTCGACCTGGTGGAAAAGTTCGCCGGCTACGGCTTCAACAAATCCCACTCCGCCGCCTATGGCCTGGTGTCGTACCAGACCGCGTGGCTGAAGGCGCACTACCCGGCGCCATTCATGGCCGCGGTGCTGTCGGCGGATATGCACAACACCGACAAGGTCGTGACCTTGATCGAAGAAGTGCGGACCATGAAACTGCGCCTCGACGCACCGGACGTGAACGCTTCGGAGTTCAAGTTCACGGTGAACGACGAAGGCCGCATCATTTACGGCCTGGGCGCGATCAAGGGCGTGGGCGAGGGGCCGGTGGAAGCCATCACCGAAGCGCGCCAGGACGGGCCGTTCAAGGATCTGTTCGATTTCTGCGCTCGGGTTGACCTCAAGCGCATCAACAAGCGCACCCTCGACGGCTTGATCCGCAGTGGCGCCCTGGACCGCCTGGGGCCTTATTTCCAGGATGAGCCCAAGGCCTACCAGGCCAACATCGACCGCAACCGCGCGGTGTTGCTGGCGGCAATGGAGGAGGCGATCAAGGCCGCCGAACAGACTGCCCGCACCCATGACAGCGGCCATGCCGACCTGTTTGGCGGGCTGTTCGTCGAAGAAGACGCCGATGTCTACGGCAATCATCGCAAGGCCAAGGAGCTGACCCTCAAGGAACGCCTCAAGGGTGAGAAAGACACCCTGGGCCTGTACCTCACCGGGCACCCGATCGACGAATACGAAGGCGAGATCCGCCGCTTCGCCCGTCAGCGCATCATCGACCTCAAGCCGGCGCGCGATACGCAAACCGTCGCCGGCATGATCATCGCCCTGCGGGTGATGAAGAACAAAAAGGGCGACAAGATGGGTTTCATCACCCTCGACGACCGCTCCGGGCGCATCGAGGCGTCACTTTTCGCCGATGCGTTCCATTCGGCGCAGTCGCTGTTGCAGACCGACGCGATGGTGGTGGTGGAAGGCGAGGTCAGCAACGATGACTTTTCCGGTGGCCTGCGGCTGCGGGTCAAGCGGGTGATGAGCATGGAAGATGCCCGTACCAACCTGGCTGAAAGCCTGCGCCTGAAGTTGCAGACCCAGGATCTCAAGGGCGATCAGCTACGCTGGTTGGGCGAATTGTTCAAGCGCCATCGCGGTGCTTGTCCGATCACCATGGAGTACGTACGCCCCGATGCCAAGGCTGTGTTGCAGTTCGGCGAAGGCTGGCGGATCGATCCGGCGGATGCGTTGATTCAAGCCTTGCGTGACCAGTTCGGCAAAGACAACGTCTTCCTCCAATACCGTTGACGGCCAGGGGCCATTCTTGAAACCGGAATACCCCTGATCTCGACCCGAATTTTTAATCTCGACCTGAACGCGCCTCTCCCTTAAGGTAGGCGCGAATAGACAACCGGCCGGCCCAAGCTCTCTTGGACGTCGACCCAAGACGGACGCCTATGAACCCGAATTTTCTAGATTTCGAACAGCCGATCGCCGACCTGCAAGCCAAGATCGAAGAGTTGCGCTTGGTCGGTAATGACAATTCGCTGAATATCGGCGATGAAATCTCTCGTCTGCAGGACAAAAGCCGCACGCTGACCGAAGACATCTTCGGCAAGCTGACCAGCTGGCAGATCGCTCGCCTGGCGCGTCACCCGCGTCGTCCCTATACCCTGGACTACATCGAGCACATCTTCACCGAGTTCGATGAGCTGCATGGCGACCGTCACTTCTCCGACGACGCCGCGATCGTCGGCGGTGTCGCCCGTCTGGAAGACCAGCCAGTGATGGTGATCGGCCATCAGAAAGGCCGCGAAGTGCGCGAGAAAGTACGTCGCAACTTTGGCATGCCGCGTCCGGAAGGCTACCGCAAGGCTTGCCGCCTGATGGAAATGGCCGAGCGCTTCAAGATGCCGATCCTGACCTTCATCGACACACCG
Organism: Pseudomonas sp. NFACC46-3; assembly: GCF_900114515.1. Classification (NCBI taxonomy): domain Bacteria; kingdom Pseudomonadati; phylum Pseudomonadota; class Gammaproteobacteria; order Pseudomonadales; family Pseudomonadaceae; genus Pseudomonas; species Pseudomonas sp. NFACC46-3. The sequence continues at coordinate 56,637 of NZ_FOTH01000023.1, read as the reverse complement.
GGTGCCTACCCGGGCATCGACGCCGAAGAGCGCAACCAGAGCGAAGCAATTGCCTGGAACCTGCGCGTCATGGCGCGCCTGAAAACCCCGATCATCGCCACCGTGATTGGCGAAGGCGGTTCCGGCGGTGCGTTGGCCATCGGCGTCTGCGACCAGTTGAACATGCTGCAATATTCCACTTATGCGGTGATCTCGCCGGAAGGTTGCGCCTCGATCCTGTGGAAAACCGCCGAGAAGGCGCCGGATGCCGCCGAGGCCATGGGCATTACCGCCGAGCGTCTCAAAGGCCTGGGTATCGTCGATAAAGTGATCAGCGAGCCAGTCGGCGGCGCTCACCGCGATCCGGCTGCAGCGGCGGCACTGATCCGCGCCGAGCTGAGCTCGCAACTGTCGATGCTCAAGAAGTTCGACAACGAAGCGCTGCTGGCTCGTCGCTACGAGCGGTTGATGAGCTACGGCCTCTGATCTGACTGCAACACCCATGTGGGAGCGGGCTTGCTCGCGAAAGCGGTTTAACATTCAACAGATGCGTTGACTGGTACACCGCTTTCGCGAGCAAGCCCGCTCCCACATTTGTTTGTGCCAAGGCAAACCCTTATGAACCACAGCACGGACCTGCCAACCCGGCTCCTCACACAGCTATCCTCCTGGCGCAACGCCGCCACCTGGCGCATCGCCTTCTCCGGCGGCCTCGACTCCACCGTCCTGCTGCACCTGCTTGTAACCCTTTCTCAACGCCAACCCTTGCCCCCGCTGAGCGCTATCCATGTGCATCACGGCCTCCAGGCGGTGGCCGAGGCGTGGCCGGAGCATTGCCGTTCGGTCTGTGCGGCCCTGGGCGTGCCGCTGGATGTGGTGGCTGTGCAAGTGCGTCCAGGCCCCAGTGTCGAGCGCGCCGCGCGGGAAGCGCGTTACGCGGCCTTTGTCGCGGCGATCCACAGCAACGAAGTGCTGCTTACCGCCCAGCATCGCGATGACCAGGCCGAAACCCTGCTGTTTCGCCTGCTCAGGGGAGCGGGGGTGAAGGGCCTGGCGGCGATGCCGGCGCAGCGTCCTTTGGGTCAAGGGCATTTGCTGCGGCCCTTGCTCGATGTGCCCCGGGCGGAGCTGGAAGCCTATGCGAGGCAGCATGGCTTGAGCTGGATCGAAGACCCATCCAACGACGACCATCGGTACGCGCGCAATTACCTGCGCCAGCGAGTTTTTCCAGTGTTGGCCAAGCAATGGCCCCAAGCTTCGACGACCCTGGCTCGTAGCGCTGCGCACATGGGCGAAGCCCAGGGGTTGCTGGACGATCTGGCGCAAATCGACCTGGCCCAGGCCGCGACCCCGGGCGCGTTCGACTGGCTCGGGCTGCAATCCCTGGCGCTGGCGCCTTTGCGGGCGTTGTCGCCGGCCCGTCAGCGCAACGCCTTGAGCCACTGGCTGGCACCGATGACCCTGCTGCCCGACACCGATCACTGGTCGGGCTGGGACTCGTTGCGCGATGCTGCCGACGATGCCCGGCCGATCTGGCGCCTGGCCGGTGGCGAGCTGCATCGCGCCGCCGGGCGGGTCTGGTGGTTATCCGACCACTGGCTATGTTCGCTGCCAGGCACCGTCGACTGGGCCGATCCGGCGGTTGCGCTGCGCTTGCCGGGCAATGGTCGGGTAGTGCTCGACGGCACGCCGCCTGCGGGACCGCTTAGCGTGCGCTATCGTCAAGGCGGCGAGGTGATGGTGTTAGCGGGTCGTGGTCATCGTGACCTCAAGCGTTTGCTCAATGAAAAGGCCGTGCCGGTGTTCGTTCGCGGCCGATTGCCGCTGCTCTATCAGGGCGAGCAATTGCTGGCGGTGGCCAACCTGACCGGGCTCGATGCACAGGCTGATGGCAGTTGGCAATTGATCTGGACGCCAGGAAGCCAAGATCTGGGTTTGAGCTGAAAGGGGCTTTCCGGTAGACTACGCTCCCTTCTTGATACAACTTCTGTGGATTCGCCTGAATTGCAGGAGTTGCCGATTACCAAGCAGTCTTTGCTGGGCGATTCCAAAAAATGTGTAGCGAGCAACGTACCGGTGATTTCACTTCCGGTCTGTCCCAACGCGGCGGTTTTTTTGAAAGGTGCACTGTGATTAATGCAGGTGATCGGGGGCTTCGGCCTTCCTTCGCTTTCCCCGGCGGCTCGGACCGCTTTAACGCAGACTTCTAGGGTTTTTCATGACGCGCTACATATTCGTCACGGGCGGTGTTGTTTCTTCATTGGGGAAAGGCATTGCCTCGGCTTCATTGGCGGCCATCCTGGAGGCGCGGGGACTTAAGGTCACCATGCTCAAGCTGGACCCGTACATCAACGTCGACCCGGGCACCATGAGCCCGTTCCAGCACGGTGAAGTGTTCGTCACCCACGACGGCGCCGAGACCGACCTGGACCTGGGCCACTACGAGCGGTTCATCCGCACCACCATGACCCAGAACAACAACTTCACCACCGGCCGTGTCTACGAGCACGTGCTGCGCAAGGAGCGTCGTGGTGACTACCTGGGCGCGACCATCCAGGTCATCCCGCACATCACCGACGAAATCAAGCGCCGCATCATCAAGGGTGCCGGCGATGCCGACGTGGCGATGGTCGAGATCGGTGGTACCGTGGGCGACATCGAGTCCCAGCCGTTCCTCGAAGCCATCCGCCAGTTGCGTTTTGAAATCGGCGCCAAGCGCGCGATGCTGATGCACCTGACCCTGGTCCCGTACATCGCCACCGCTGGCGAAACCAAGACCAAGCCGACCCAGCACTCGGTCAAGGAACTGCGTTCCATCGGCCTGCAGCCGGACGTGCTGATCTGCCGCTCCGATCACCCGATCGACATCTCTTCGCGTCGCAAGATCGCCCAGTTCACCAACGTTGAAGAGCGTGCGGTCATCGGTCTGGAAGACGCCGACACCATCTACAAGATTCCGGGCATCCTGCACTCCCAGGGCCTGGACGACTTCGTCGTCGAGCGCTTCGGCCTGCAATGCGCCAGTGCCGATCTGTCCGAGTGGGAAGCCGTGGTCGATGCCAAGCTCAACCCGGAGCACGAAGTCACCATCGCCATGGTCGGCAAGTACATGGAACTGCTGGACGCCTACAAGTCGCTGATCGAGGCGATGAGTCACGCCGGCATCAGCAACCGTACCAAGGTCAACCTGCGCTACATCGATTCCGAAGACATCGAGAACCAGGGCACCGGCCTGCTCGAAGGCGCCGATGCGATCCTCGTGCCGGGCGGCTTCGGCCTGCGGGGCGTGGAAGGCAAGATCACTGCCGTGCAATACGCTCGCGAAAACAAGGTGCCCTACCTGGGTATCTGCCTGGGCATGCAAGTGGCGGTCATCGAGTTCGCCCGTAACGTGTTGGGCTGGAAAGATGCCAACTCCACCGAGTTCGATCGTGCCAGCGGCCATCCGGTCGTGGGCCTGATCACCGAGTGGGAAGATGCTACCGGTGCCGTGGAAGTGCGTACCGAAAGTTCGGACCTGGGCGGCACCATGCGTCTCGGTGCCCAGGAATGCCTGCTGGAAGCCGGCTCCAAGGTGCACGATTGCTACGCCAAGGATGTGATCGTCGAGCGTCACCGTCATCGCTACGAAGTGAACAACAACCTGTTGCCACAGTTGATCGAAGCCGGCCTGAAAATCTCCGGTCGTTCCGGTGACGGCGCGCTGGTCGAAGTGGTCGAGGCTCCGGATCACCCATGGTTCGTCGCCTGCCAGTTCCACCCCGAGTTCACCTCGACACCACGGGACGGTCATCCGTTGTTCAGCGGTTTCGTGAAAGCCGCTTTGGCTCAACACCAGAAAAAGGCATAAGACGATGGCTCAGAAGATAATCCGCGTCGGCGACATCGAGGTTGCCAACGACAAGCCCATGGTGCTGTTTGGCGGCATGAACGTGCTGGAAAGCCGCGACATGGCGATGCAGGTCTGCGAAGAGTACGTGAAGGTCACCCAGAAACTGGGGATTCCTTATGTCTTCAAGGCCAGTTTCGACAAGGCCAACCGTTCGTCCGTGACGTCCTACCGTGGCCCAGGCCTGGAAGAAGGCATGCGGATCTTCCAGGACATCAAGCAAGCCTTTGGCGTGCCGATCATCACCGACGTCCACGAGCCGGTCCAGGCCGCCGTCGCCGCCGAGGTCTGCGACGTCATCCAGTTGCCGGCCTTCCTGTCGCGCCAGACCGACCTGGTGGTCGCGATGGCCAAGACCGGCGCGGTGATCAATATCAAGAAAGCCCAGTTCCTCGCGCCCCAGGAAATGAAACACATCCTGAGCAAGTGCGAAGAGGCCGGCAATGACCAGTTGATCCTCTGCGAGCGTGGTTCGAGCTTCGGCTACAACAACCTGGTGGTGGACATGCTCGGCTTCGGCATCATGAAGCAGTTTGAGTACCCGGTGCTCTTCGACGTGACGCATGCCTTGCAGATGCCTGGCGGTCGTTCCGACTCCGCTGGCGGTCGGCGCGCCCAGGTCACTGATCTGGCCAAGGCGGGCATGAGCCAGTCCCTGGCCGGTCTGTTCCTCGAAGCCCACCCCGATCCAGACAACGCCAAGTGCGATGGTCCTTGTGCCTTGCGTTTGAACAAGCTGGAACCCTTCCTGTCTCAGCTCAAGGCGTTGGACGAGTTGGTCAAGAGTTTTCCGACGATAGAAACCGCGTAACGCGGTTTTCTCCGGTAAAGTACCGCCCGATAATCGCTCTGGCCTGCGGGCCGCACCGTTCTTGAGGGCACGCCTTGTACCCTGTGGCGAGGGAGCTTGCTCCCGCTGGAGTGCGAAGCGCTCCCGTTGAGTTCAAGTCGTGTCGCAGCCGAGTGGGAGCAAGCTTCCTGCAACGTTCTAGTCAACTTTGGAGTGTTTACAACAATGGCAAAAATCGTCGACATCAAAGGTCGTGAAGTTCTCGACTCCCGTGGCAACCCCACTGTTGAAGCGGACGTGCTTCTCGACAACGGTATCATCGGCAGCGCCTGCGCGCCGTCCGGTGCTTCCACTGGCTCGCGCGAAGCGCTGGAGCTGCGTGATGGCGACAAGAGCCGTTACCTGGGCAAGGGCGTGCTCAAAGCTGTCGCCAACATCAACGGTCCGATCCGTGACCTGTTGCTGGGCAAGGATCCTGCCGACCAGAAAGCCCTCGATCACGCGATGATCAAGCTCGACGGTACCGAAAACAAAGCCACCCTGGGCGCCAACGCGATCCTCGCCGTGTCCCTGGCCGCTGCCAAGGCCGCTGCCCAGGACCAGGACCTGCCGCTGTACGCCCACATCGCCAACCTCAACGGTACCCCGGGTGTCTACTCGATGCCGGTGCCGATGATGAACATCATCAACGGCGGCGAGCACGCCGATAACAACGTCGACATCCAGGAATTCATGGTGCAGCCGGTTGGCGCCAAGACCTTCTCCGAAGGCCTGCGCATGGGCACCGAGATTTTCCATCACCTCAAGGCTGTGCTCAAAGCCCGTGGCCTGAGCACCGCGGTTGGCGACGAAGGCGGTTTCGCACCGAACCTGGCGTCCAACGAAGACGCGCTGAAAGTGATCTCCGAAGCCGTGGCCAACGCTGGCTACAAGCTGGGCACCGACGTGACCCTGGCCTTGGACTGCGCCGCCAGCGAGTTCTTCGAAGACGGCAAGTACAACCTGTCCGGCGAAGGCCAGGTGTTCACTGCCGAAGGTTTCGCCGACTACCTCAAGGGCCTGACCGAGCGTTATCCGATCATCTCCATCGAGGACGGCCTGGACGAGTCCGACTGGGCTGGCTGGAAAATCCTCACCGACAAGATCGGCGAGAAAACCCAGCTGGTGGGTGACGACCTGTTCGTGACCAACACCAAGATCCTGAAAGAAGGCATCGACAAGAAGATCGCCAACTCGATCCTGATCAAGTTCAACCAGATCGGCACCCTGACCGAAACCCTGGAAGCCATCCAGATGGCCAAGGCTGCCGGCTACACCGCCGTGATCTCCCACCGTTCCGGTGAAACCGAAGACTCGACCATTGCCGACCTGGCCGTGGGCACTGCGGCAGGCCAGATCAAGACCGGTTCGCTGTGCCGTTCCGACCGCGTTTCCAAGTACAACCAACTGCTGCGTATCGAAGAGCAATTGAATGGCAAGGCCAAGTACAACGGTCGCGCCGAGTTTCGCGGTTAAGCGGTAAATGGTAAAAAGACAGCGGTTTAGGTCGCAAAAGTCGCCATGGCGGCGGTTTTGTCTCTAATCTGATGCCTTATCAAGCACAAGCCTGGTTCTTCCAGGCTTCGTGCTATCAGACGCTTCAAAGTTTGGCATGGCGGTCTTTTTTCACTGGATACCTGATATTCGATGCGCAGTCCCAATTGGTTGTTTCTTGTCTTGCTCCTGTTGCTGGCCGGCCTGCAGTACCGCCTGTGGGTGGGCAATGGCAGCTTGGCGCAAGTGGCCGACCTGACTCAGCAAATTGCCGACCAACACGCCGAAAACGAGGCGCTGCTGGAGCGTAATCGGGTGATGGACGCCGAAGTGACAGAGCTGAAAAAAGGCATGGAGACCGTTGAAGAGCGGGCTCGACATGAACTGGGCATGGTCAAGGAGGGCGAAACCCTCTACCAGTTGGCCCAATGAGTATTCGTTTGCCGGCCTTCTGGGCCGTAATTCCTGCCGCGGGCGTTGGCGCTCGTATGGCTGCGGACCGTCCCAAGCAATACCTGCAATTGGGCGGACGCACAATTCTTGAACACAGCCTCGGCTGTTTTCTCGACCATCCCACCGTCAAGGGTGTGGTGGTCAGCCTTGCACACGATGATCCCTACTGGCCGACCCTGGCCTGTGCCAACGACACACGCATCCAGCGTGTCGACGGTGGCGAGCAACGTTCGGATTCAGTGCTCAATGCCTTGCTGCACCTGCACGAGCAGGGCGCCGACGATCACGACTGGGTGCTGGTGCACGACGCTGCCCGGCCCAACCTGGCCCGGGCCGACCTGGACACACTGCTCAGCGAGTTGGCGAACGACCCGGTCGGCGGCCTACTGGCCGTTCCGGCGCGCGACACCCTCAAGCGCGTCGACAAACACGGCCGCGTGCTGGAGACCGTTGATCGCAGCGTGATCTGGCAAGCCTACACGCCACAGATGTTCCGCCTCGGCGCCTTGCATCGGGCCCTGGCTGACAGCCTGGTGGCGGATGCGGTGATTACCGATGAAGCGTCCGCCATGGAGTGGGCGGGGCAGGCGCCACGGCTGATCGAAGGGCGGGCCGATAATATCAAGGTCACCCGGCCGGAAGATTTGGAGTGGTTGCGCCAGCGCTGGGCGAATCGGCATTAAACGGGATCTGTTCCCTCGTTAGATCGTCAGCCCAGGCAACAAAGACCCCCGGTCACCCCCGATACTCCGGCCGCCCAGCCAACCCTTCCTTCAAATATTCCACCAACTTGCGCACCTTCGGCGACAGATGCCGCTGCTGTGGATACAACGCCCACACTGCCGTATTCGGCGGCTGATGGGCTTCCAACAGCGAGATCAATGCACCGCTGTGCAAATGCTCCAGCACGTAATAATCCGGCAGTTGGCACAACCCCACACCTTGCAACGCCGCATCGAGCACCGCTTGCCCGCTGTTGCAGCGCCAGTTTCCCTGTACCCGCTGGGAAAATTCCCGCCCATTCTGCTCCAGTTGCCAGATGTCGGAGCTGCCGATCAGGCAGTTGTGGCGGCTCAGTTCCGACAGACTGTGGGGTCGCCCGTAGCGTTCCAGGTATGAGGGGGAAGCGCACAGGTACATGCGTCGCGGTGCCAGGCGCGTAGCGACCAGGCGGGAGTCCTGCAAGCGACCCAGGCGAATCGCCAGGTCCAGGCTCTCATGTACCAGGTCCAATGGGCGATTGCTCAGCTCGATGTCGACCCGCAACTGCGGGTAGAGCCCCATGAAGCGCGTCACCAGCGGCACGATAAATCGCTCGCCGTAGGCCACGGCGCAGGTCATGCGCAGCATGCCCTTGGGTTCGCTGGCCAGGTCGCCGACGGCCCGCAGTGCTTCCTCGCGTCCGTCCTGCAGGCGCTGGCAATGCTGCAAAAAGGTTTGTCCCGCTTCGGTCAGTGTCACCCGGCGGGTACTGCGGTACAGCAAACGTGTTTGTAGACGTTCTTCGAGCCGTACGATTTGTCGACTGATATGGGAAGACGACACCCCGAGGCGTTCGGCGGCGGCGGTGAATTGACTGCATTCGGCCACGGCCACAAATTCGTCGATCCCCTCCCAGCGGTTTTCGGACATGAAGGATTATCCCTGTACGGCAATAATGTTTTGCTTTTGGTTGGATTATTCATCGTCCGGCGGAGGATTACACTCCCGGTCTTGTTTTTATTTGCTGGAGAGACCGGATGATCAAGTCGCGCGCTGCCGTTGCCTTCGAGGCCAAGAAACCCCTGGAAATCGTTGAAGTCGACGTCGCCATGCCCAAGGCGGGCGAAGTGCTGTTGCGCGTGGTGGCTTCCGGTGTCTGCCACACCGATGCCTACACCTTGTCGGGCGCCGACCCGGAAGGGATCTTCCCGTCGATCCTCGGCCACGAAGGCGGCGCTATTGTCGAAGCCGTCGGCGAAGGCGTGACCTCGGTCGCGGTGGGGGACCATGTGATCCCGCTGTACACCCCGGAGTGCGGCCAGTGCAAATTCTGTAAGTCGGGCAAGACCAACCTCTGCCAAGCGATTCGCGCCACCCAGGGCAAAGGCCTGATGCCGGACGGCACTTCGCGCTTTTCCTACAAGGGCGAGACGATTTTCCACTACATGGGCACCTCGACGTTCTCCGAGTACACCGTGCTGCCGGAAATCTCCGTCGCGAAGATTCCAAAAGAAGCGCCGCTGGAAAAAGTCTGCCTGCTGGGTTGTGGTGTCACCACTGGCATCGGCGCGGTCCTCAACACTGCCAAGGTCAAGCCAGGTGATACCGTGGCGATCTTCGGCCTGGGCGGCATCGGCCTTTCGGCCGTGATTGGTGCCGTGAAGGCCAAGGCCTCGCGCATCATTGCCATTGACATCAACCCGGCCAAGTTCGAAATCGCCAAGCAACTGGGCGCTACCGATTGCGTCAACCCGAAAGACTTCGATCGTCCGATCCAGGAGGTCATCGTGGATATGACCGACGGCGGCGTGGACTTTTCCTTCGAGTGCATCGGCAATGTCCAGTTGATGCGTGCCGCGCTGGAGTGCTGCCACAAAGGGTGGGGCGAGTCGGTGATCATCGGCGTGGCCGGCGCCGGCCAGGAAATCGCCACCCGTCCCTTCCAGTTGGTGACCGGGCGCGTCTGGCGCGGTTCGGCCTTTGGTGGCGTGCGCGGTCGCAGCGAATTGCCAAGCTACGTGGACATGGCCGAGAAGGGCGAAATCCCGCTGGATACTTTCATTACCCACACCATGGGCCTGGAAGATATCAACAAGGCATTCGACCTGATGCATGAAGGCAAGAGCATCCGCACCGTTATTCATTTCTGAGGTCGGTCATGAGCCTGGAAAACATTTCTTGCCAGAAAAGCTTCGACGGCTGGCACAAACGTTACCGGCACCGTTCCGACGTGCTCGGTTGTGACATGGTGTTTGCCGTGTACCTGCCGCCGCAAGCGGAGCAGGGCGGCAAGTTGCCTGTTCTGTACTGGTTGTCCGGGTTGACCTGCACCGACGAGAACTTCATGCAAAAGGCCGGTGCCCAGCGCATGGCCGCCGAGTTGGGCCTGATCATCGTTGCGCCGGACACCAGCCCCCGTGGCGCCGACGTGCCGGGCGATCCGGACGGCGCCTGGGACTTCGGCCTGGGGGCGGGTTTTTATCTGAACGCCACGCAGGATCCGTGGGCGCGGCACTATCGGATGCATGACTACGTGGTGCAGGAGTTGCCGACACTCGTCGAAGCGCATTTCCCGGCCTCGGACAAACGTGGCATCAGTGGTCATTCCATGGGCGGCCATGGCGCGCTGGTCTGCGCCTTGCGCAACCCGGGGCGTTACCGTTCGGTGTCGGCCTTTTCGCCGATCAACAATCCGATGGATTGCCCATGGGGCCAGAAGGCTTTCTCTCGTTACCTGGGGGAAGACCGCTCGAAATGGCGTGAATGGGATGCCTGTGCGTTGATTGCCGAGGCGCAGGAGAAGCTGCCATTGCTGGTGGACCAGGGCGATCGTGATGATTTCCTGGCCAACCAGCTCAAGCCCGAAGCCCTGCAACAGGCGGCCAAGGCGGCCGATCATCCGTTGGAATTGCGCCTGCAACCGGGCTACGACCACAGCTACTTCTTCATCGCCAGCTTCATCGACGACCACTTGCAGCATCATGCGCGCGCTCTAAACCTCTAATGCAGGTAGAATCACGCCCTGACAAAAATCGGGGCGTTTTTTTATGCGTATTGGCCACGGCTACGATGTTCACCGTTTCGCTGAAGGCGACTTCATTACTCTGGGCGGCGTGCGGATCGCACACGGCTTCGGGCTGCTCGCGCATTCTGACGGTGATGTCCTGCTGCATGCCTTGAGCGATGCACTGCTCGGCGCCGCGGCCCTGGGTGACATCGGCCAGCACTTCCCCGACACCGACCCGCAATTCAAGGGCGCCGACAGCCGCGTGCTGCTGCGTCATGTGGTTTCGCTGATCCACGCCAAGGGCTGGAAAGTCGGCAATGTCGATAACACCATCGTTGCCCAGGCCCCCAAGATGGCGCCGCACATCGAAGCGATGCGCCAGCTGATTGCCGAGGATCTTCAAGTTGAGTTGGACCAAGTGAACGTGAAAGCCACCACCACCGAGAAGCTTGGTTTCGTCGGTCGCGAAGAAGGCATTGCCGTCCACTCCGTCGCCTTGTTGCTGCGCCCATGACTGAACTGGAACTGTTGGGCCCGCGTGCCTACGGCGAACCGCTGGGCAGTGCGGTACTCAAGGCCACCGCTGAAGATTTCCAGGTCGATGAAGTGCTCGACATCCCGTTGACCGGTGATGGCGAGCACTTGTGGATCTGGGTTGAAAAACGTGGTTTGAACACCGAAGAAGCCGCCCGGCGAATCGCCAAGGCTGCCGGCGTGCCGTTGCGCACTGTCAGCTACGCCGGGCTCAAGGACCGCCAGGCCCTGACCCGCCAGTGGTTCAGCATCCAATTGCCGGGCAAGGCCGATCCGGACCTGTCGGCGGCAGAGAACGACACGCTGAAAATCCTCAAGACCGCACGCCACAGGCGCAAGCTGCAACGCGGCGCGCACTCGGCCAATGGCTTTACCTTGCGCCTGACTCAATTCAACGGCGACACGACGGCGATCGATACGCGGCTGCAACAGATCGTCCGCCAGGGCATCCCCAACTATTTTGGCGCCCAGCGCTTCGGCCATGACGGCGGCAATGTCGTCGATGCCCGGGCCTGGGCGGCGCGCAAGGCGTTGCCGGAACAGCGCAATGTACGCTCGCGGTTGTTGTCCACCGCCCGCAGCTTTCTGTTCAACCGGGTGTTGGCGGCGCGGGTCGCCGACGGTACCTGGCAGCAAGCGCAGGTGGGCGATTTGCTCGCCTTCACCGACAGCCGCAGTTTTTTCCCCGCCGGCGAGGCTGAGTGCAGCGACCCGCGCCTGGCCATTCTCGACTTGCACCCGACCGGGCCGCAGTGGGGCGAGGGACCTTCGCCTGCCGCTGGCGCGACGTTCGAGTTGGAACAAGCCATCGCCGCGGGCGAAGCCGACCTGCGGGACTGGTTGATAAACGCGGGAATGAGTCACGAACGTCGCATCCTGCGACTGCCCATTGGCGGCCTGTCGTGGCATTATCCCCAGCCTGACATTCTGCAACTGGAATTCGTCCTGCCGGCCGGATGTTTCGCCACTGTCTTGGTGCGCGAACTCGTCGATTTGGTGCCGGTGGGGCAGACGGACAGCCCATGCGTATTCTGATTTCTAACGACGACGGGGTGACAGCACCCGGTCTTGCCGCGCTTTATGCTGCGCTGGCGGATTTTGCCGAGTGCGTGGTCATCGCCCCGGACCAGGACAAAAGCGGCGCCAGCAGCTCGCTGACGCTCGACCGTCCGTTGCACCCCTGCTATCTGGATAACGGTTTCATCAGCCTCAACGGTACTCCGACCGATTGCGTGCACCTGGGCCTCAACGGCTTGCTGGAGCGTGAGCCGGACATGGTGGTGTCAGGTATCAACCTGGGCGCCAACCTGGGGGACGACGTGCTTTATTCCGGCACGGTTGCCGCCGCCCTGGAAGGTCGTTTCCTGGACAAGCCATCGTTTGCCTTTTCGTTTGTTTCGCGGCAGGTCGATAACTTGCCGACCGCTGCCTATTTCGCTCGTAAACTGGTCGAAGCCCACGGCGAGTTGGAGCTGCCGCCACGCACGGTGCTGAACGTGAATATCCCCAACCTGCCGCTCGATCATATCCGTGGCATCCAGCTCACTCGCCTGGGCCACCGTGCCCGGGCCGCCAAACCTATGCATGTCGTCGACCCGCGCGGCAAGGCCGGTTACTGGATCGCCGCCGCCGGTGATGCCGAAGACGGCGGGCCGGGCACTGATTTCCATGCGGTGATGCAAGGTTATATCTCGATCACGCCGTTGCAGTTGGACCGTACCTTCAACGACGCCTTTCGAAATCTCGATGGCTGGCTGGAGGGGCTGCGCTGATGGCTCGTGAGCAAGACGATATGCTGCGCCGCGGAATCGGCATGACCTCCCAGCGCACCCGTGAACGACTGATCCAGCGTCTCTACGAAGAAGGTCTCTCCAACGCCCAGGTGTTGGAGGTGATTCGCCGTACGCCGCGCCATCTATTCGTCGATGAAGCCCTGGCCCATCGCGCCTATGAAGACACGGCGTTGCCGATCGGCCATAACCAGACCATTTCCCAGCCATACATGGTGGCCCGCATGAGCGAGTTGCTGCTCGAGGCCGGGCCGCTGGACAAGGTGATGGAGATCGGTACCGGCTCGGGTTACCAGACGGCGGTGTTGTCGCAACTGGTCGAGCGGGTGTTTTCCGTAGAGCGGATCAAGGTACTGCAGGATCGCGCCAAGGAACGCCTGGTGGAGTTGAACCTGCGCAACGTGGTGTTTCGCTGGGGAGATGGCTGGGAGGGGTGGCCGGCCCTGGCGCCGTACAACGGCATCATCGTGACCGCGGTGGCCACCGATGTACCCCAGGCCCTGCTGGATCAGCTTGCTCCCGGCGGGCGACTGGTCATTCCGGTGGGCGCAGGTGAAGTCCAGCAGTTGATGCTGATCGTACGTGAAGAACATGGTTTTTCACGACACGTCCTGGGGGCGGTGCGGTTCGTGCCGTTACTCAATGGGCCGTTGGCCTGAGCATTTATAAACACACGCTGAATTCCGTGGCCTGGCCTGTGTCTTACAGCGGCACCGATTTGCTGAACAGAGTCCAACGGCGTCGAGCAAACGTGTGCGGCCACACGTTGCGCTTCATTAATAGAGGCGTAGTCGTTGCCAGCTATATTTGTATGAGTTCTGCCTGGACAGGCAGTTTCCAATTTTTCTGCCACCACAAAGGGAGCGGCGGGTGAGTCTCACAGTCATTGCGCAGCGTATGGGTATCACGAGCTTTCAGCGCCTGGTGACTGGCCTCGTCTTGAGCACTTTGCTGGTCGGATGTTCCAGTACGCCGTCGAGCAATGTCCGGGTTGTCGATCGCAACAGTGCAACACCGCAACGTCCTACAGTAACGACCGGTCAATATGTAGTCCGTCGCGGCGATACGCTGTTTTCCATCGCTTTCCGCTACGGCTGGGACTACAAAGCCCTCGCGGCGCGCAACAACATTCCTGCGCCTTATACGATTCACCCCGGTCAGACGATTCGCTTCGATGGCCGTAGCGGTTCAACGCCTACCGCGGTGGTTACGCAGTCGGGTTCGACGCCTTCTTCGTCGAGTAAGACCACGGTCATTCGCCGGCCGACGGGGGCTGGGACGGCGGCAGTACCGTCCGTCGCGAGCAAACCGGCCCCTGCTCCGATGCCTCCCGCAGGCCCCGCCCCGACCGGCTGGGGATGGCCTTCTAATGGCGTTCTCATTGGAAAATTCTCTTCAAACGGTAGTTTGAATAAAGGAATTGATATCGCCGGGGATTTGGGACAGCCTGTTTTAGCCGCGTCTGATGGCACGGTTGTGTACGCCGGGAGTGGTTTAAGGGGCTACGGCGAACTCGTGATCATCAAACACAGCGATACCTACGTCAGTGCCTACGGTCACAACCGCAGGCTGTTGGTTCGGGAGGGGCAGCAGGTCAAAGTCGGACAGACAATTGCCGAAATGGGATCAACGGGAACAGACCGGGTGAAACTGCATTTTGAGATTCGCCGGCAAGGTAAACCAGTCGATCCGCTGCAATTCCTGCCTCGGCGTTGATTTGATTGTCAGCCTGTTCCGTCACGTAGAGGGAACAGGCTCCAGCGTTGCCAAGGATAAAGGCGTCGCTTGGGCTTGAGGTCGAACTCACCAAAGGACTATAACAATGGCTCTCAGTAAAGAAGTGCCGGAGTTTGACATCGACGATGAGGTTCTCCTTATGGAGACCGGCATCGCTATGGATTCGATGTCGAATGATGAAGGGGCGACTCCACCTTCCGTTCGTGCCAAATCCAAACACTCCGCTTCGCTTAAACAACATAAGTACATCGATTACACCCGGGCGCTGGACGCCACTCAGCTGTACCTCAACGAAATCGGTTTTTCGCCACTGCTCTCCCCCGAGGAAGAAGTTCATTTTGCGCGGCTGTCGCAAAGTGGCGACCCGGCCGGTCGAAAACGCATGATTGAAAGCAACCTGCGCCTGGTGGTGAAAATCGCCCGACGCTACGTCAATCGTGGGCTTTCGCTGCTGGACCTGATCGAAGAGGGCAACCTGGGCCTGATTCGCGCCGTCGAGAAATTCGACCCCGAGCGCGGCTTCCGCTTCTCGACCTACGCCACCTGGTGGATCCGCCAGACCATCGAACGGGCGATCATGAACCAGACCCGGACGATCCGGTTGCCGATTCATGTGGTCAAGGAACTGAACGTCTATCTGCGGGCCGCCCGCGAGTTGACCCAGAAACTCGACCATGAGCCTTCACCCGAAGAAATCGCCAACTTGCTGGAAAAACCGGTAGGTGAGGTCAAGCGCATGCTTGGGCTCAACGAGCGTGTCTCTTCGGTAGATGTCTCGCTGGGGCCGGACTCGGATAAGACCCTGCTGGATACCCTGACCGACGATCGTCCGACCGATCCGTGCGAGTTGCTCCAGGACGATGACTTGTCCCAGAGCATTGACCAGTGGCTTTCGGAACTTACGGACAAGCAACGGGAGGTGGTGATTCGCCGCTTCGGCTTGCGCGGTCACGAAAGCAGCACGCTTGAAGATGTAGGCCTGGAGATTGGTTTGACCCGTGAGCGGGTCAGGCAGATCCAGGTGGAGGGCCTCAAGCGCCTCCGGGAGATCCTGGAGAAGAATGGCCTGTCGAGTGAGTCGCTGTTCCAATAACCCGAGTGCAGCGCAGCAAGAAAAGCCCCGACTGGTTCGGGGCTTTTCCGTGTTTGGGCAGATGTATTGAGCACTACGCTATGCGATGCACTCTTGTGGCGAGGGGATTTATCCCCGTTGGGGCGCGAAGCGGCCCTGAAACAGAAACCGCGGCGTTCAATTCAATAATTTGAGACTCTACGCAGTCCCACGGGGCGGTGCGACGTTTCGCTAAATCCCCTCGCCACCAGAGTGCGTTTCTACGCCTTCTCTATTTATAGATTCAGCGTGTAAGCCTTTGCCTAGTGTTGCGTAAGTGATCGGTTTCTCATTGGCGGGACAGACCGCTATAAACGCCGTGATATTTTCTTATTTATATGATTTATAAGGAAAAGTTGTTGGTGAACGAAACGTTACAAAGCAAGCCACCTGTATCAGCCGCGTTGCACTCGCCTGGGAAAATACTAATATCAGTCCTGTGTCGACGGACAGACACACCCGTCAAGGATGATGGGAAGGAAGGACATCGCAGGACGCGATTCATCAGGATGATGAAAAGGATTAAAGGGATTAGGGAAAAAATGTGGGCGGGTCAAACCGCCCCTTTTTTTGCCTGCGATTTCTTGAATCCGGAAAAGCAAAAAGGCCCGCAAGGGGCCTTTTCGACGAACGCAGGGATGATCAGCGTTCGAGCTCCTTGAGCTTATCGTCCTTGCCATCCCACTCAGCGGCGTCCGGCAGAGGATCTTTCTTCTCGGTGATGTTCGGCCAGATTTCCGCCAGTTCGGCGTTCAGCTCGATGAAATTCTCCATGCCAGCGGGCACTTCATCTTCGGAGAAGATGGCCACGGCAGGGCATTCCGGCTCACACAGGGCGCAGTCGATGCACTCATCCGGGTGAATGACCAGGAAGTTCGGGCCTTCGTAGAAGCAGTCCACCGGACAGACTTCTACACAATCGGTGTACTTGCACTTGATGCAGTTGTCGGTGACGACGAAGGTCATTTCTAATTCTCTCCTCAGGCGGCGGCAGCGAAGCCCCTTCACGGTAGGGTCGCCAGGTTTGGGAGCGATAGTCTGCGAACCAGGCTAATAGCCCGCAGCATCCCAAACCGCGCGCGATTCTAACAGCTTGAAAGCCTGTATGTTAGATCCGTGTCTTCAATGTATAGAGTAAATCCAGTGCCCGACGAGGTGTCAGGTCGTCCAGGTCGAGCTTGGCCAGTTCATCGAGTACCGGATGCGGCAGGCTGGCGAACAGGTCGCTTTGCTGCGGTGCGGCCGGTTTGCCTTTGGTCGGGCGCGGCGCTTCGTGGGGCAGGCTGGTGGTTTCCAGGCGGCTCAGATGCTCGCGGGCACGGGTAATGACTTCACTTGGCACGCCGGCCAGTTGCGCCACCGCCAAGCCGTAGCTCTGGCTGGCCGGGCCGGGCAGCACGTGGTGCAGGAAGACGATACGCTCGTTGTGCTCGGTGGCATTGAGGTGAACGTTGGCCACCAGCGGCTGGCTTTCCGGCAACACGGTGAGTTCGAAGTAATGGGTGGCGAACAGCGTGTAGGCCCGCAGGTGCGCGAGGCGCTCGGCCGCGGCCCAGGCCAGGGACAAGCCGTCGAAGGTGCTGGTGCCGCGTCCGACTTCGTCCATCAGCACCAGGCTGCGTTCGGTGGCGTTGTGCAGGATGTTTGCGGTTTCGCTCATTTCCACCATGAACGTCGAGCGTCCACCGGCCAGATCGTCACTGGAACCGATCCGGGTGAAGATCCGGTCCACCAGGGATAATTCGCAACTGGCCGCCGGGACGAAACTGCCGATGTGGGCCAGCAGCACGATCAACGCGGTTTGGCGCATGTAGGTGGATTTACCACCCATGTTCGGACCGGTGATCACCAGCATGCGGGTGTTGTCGTCCAGGCTCAGGTCGTTGGCCACGAACGGCGTGGTCAGTACTTGCTCGACCACTGGGTGGCGACCTTGGCTGATGCGCATGCACGGCTCGCTGACGAAGCGTGGGCAGTTGAGGTCCAGGTTCAGCGCGCGCTCGGCCAGGTTGCTCAGCACGTCCAGTTCCGCCAAGGCGCCGGCGGTGTCCTGCAACGGCGGCAGTTGGCTGATCAGGTCCTCGAGCAATGCTTCATAGAGCATCTTTTCCCGGGCCAGGGCGCGGCTCTTGGCGGACAGCGCCTTGTCTTCGAACGCCTTGAGTTCCGGGGTAATGAACCGCTCGGCGCCCTTGAGGGTCTGGCGGCGAACATAATCGGCCGGGGCCTGTTCGGCCTGCTTGCTCGGCAACTCGATGAAATAACCGTGGATGCGGTTGTAGCCGACCTTGAGGTTGGCCAGGCCGGTGCGGGCTTTTTCCCGGGCCTCGAGGTCGATCAGGAACTGGCCGGCGTTCTCGCTCAGCGCTTGCAGCTCGTCGAGTTCGGCGTCGTAGCCGGTTTTCAACACACCACCGTCACGGATCACCGCCGGTGGGTTATCGATGATGGCTTTTTCCAGCAGCGCGGCCAGTTCCGGGTAGGTGCTGGTGGTGCGTGCCAGTTGTTGCAGGTGCGGCGCTTCGAGGTCGGTCATCGCCACCTGCAGTTCAGGCAACGCACCGAGGGCATCGCGCAAGCGCGCCAGGTCACGGGGACGGGCGTTGCGCAGGCCGATTCGGGCGAGGATTCGCTCGATGTCACCGATTTCCTTGAGTTGCGGTTGCAACTGCTCGAAGCGATAGCGATCCAGCAGGCAGGTAATGGAGGACTGGCGCGCCAACAGCACGGTCAGGTCCCGCAGCGGCCGATTCAACCAGCGAGTCAGCAGGCGGCTGCCCATGGCGGTCTGGCAGCGATCGACCACCGATTGCAAGGTGTTGTCGCGCCCGCCGGCCAGGTTGGTGTCCAGCTCCAGGTTGCGTCGGCTCGCGCCGTCCAGCACCACGGTGTCATCCAGGCGCTCATGACGCAGGCTGCGCAAATGGGGCAGGGCGGTGCGCTGGGTTTCCTTGGCGTAGGCCAGCAGGCAACCGGCCGCGCCGATGGCCAGGGTCAGGTTTTCGCAGCCGAAGCCCTTGAGGTCCTGGGTGGAAAACTGTTGGCAGAGACTTTTCAGCGCCGAATCACGCTCGAAATCCCACGGCGCCCGACGCCGCACGCCACGGCGTTTTTCTGCCGGCAGGTCTTTGGGCCAGTCGTCCGGGATCAGCAGTTCCACCGGGTTGACCCGCTCCAGTTCGGCCAGCAGGTTTTCCCAGCCCTTGATTTCCAGTACCGAGAAATTGCCACTGGTGATGTCCAGCACCGCCAGGCCGAACAGGCGTTCATCCCCAAGCACTGCGGCGATCAGGTTGTCCCGGCGTTCGTCCAGCAAGGCCTCGTCACTGACTGTACCCGGGGTGATGATCCGCACGACTTGGCGTTCCACGGGGCCCTTGCTGGTGGCAGGGTCGCCGACTTGCTCGCAAATCACCACGGATTCGCCGAGCTTGACCAGCTTCGCCAGGTAACCTTCCGCCGCGTGGTAAGGAATCCCACACATCGGAATCGCCATGCCTGCCGATTGCCCACGTGCCGTCAGGGTGATGTCTAGCAACTTGGCGGCTTTCTTCGCATCCTCGTAGAAGATCTCGTAGAAGTCGCCCATGCGGTAGAACATCAGCTGATCGGGGTGTTGGTTCTTCAGGCGCCAGTATTGTTGCATCATCGGCGTGTGGCTGGAGAGGTCGTTCACGGCGGTATTCATGGGTGTCAGGCAAGCTCGTTGAAAGGTGTGGGGCAAAAGGAGGGGCATTGGCCCGGCTTTTCCGCGATGGGCGCAAGGTTAACATGGGCGGTCTGGTGCTACCCAGCGTTTGGGATTGTGTGCATATCCGTTGCTGCGGTAACGGCTGCTTAGGGTTCCGCCCCGACGGCGGGCTCACTTTCGAAAATCCAGCGTGGTTAATGGGGCGCGGAGATCAACGTCCACCGCGAGGCGGCCTGATAGCCGACCTGATTCTTGGCGGGACCGCGTTTCCCCCTGTGGGAGCGGGCTTGAACTCGTGAAGGCGGCACCACAGTCGATGAAAATGTTGGACGGCATTACGACACTTGATCGAGCTCTCTTGAATCTGGAGATCAGGCTCGTTTTACCTCGGCTTGCATCATCACCAGATTCTGCTGCTTGGTAGCCTCGGCCAATACCTTGCGGTAAACACGTTTCTTTTCCTTCGATTTTGCGTTACGAATGAAATCAGCAAAGGGGCGTTTGGCTCCTTTGGACAAGCCTTGCTTGATCGAAATCATAGTGCGCTCCCGATGGCGGTTCATTGGCGCTCCAGCGCGAAGCGCTCACTCGCGACTAAACGAGGGCGGCGGCTGTACGCAGGTTAGTCGACCGGGGATCCAAGGAACCGGCGCGCCCGAGGGCGCCCTGCGCACAGCTACCATCAAGTGCAGGAATAAGGAATACCTGACTGAATGGAGCAATGAACACCTTGGAATACCGAGCGACTAAACCCGATCACTGATGGGCAGTGACGAGAACCAAAGTACCGATGGGATCCAAGGTGGACAAGCCGGCGGATTCTGGCGCAGTGGTAGGCATAGGCGCAAGGCGATGTAGCCTGGTGTCGCATATTTGAAGGACGCGGATTGAGGGATTTCCCAAGAAGTTGTAGGGGAAATTCCCCAATATAAGGATTGGACTGAACCCGTGGCGAGGGAGCTTGCTCCCGCTGGCGTGCGTAGCGCGCCCAAAAGGACTGAGCTCAATTCGCCGAATGCTCAGTGATTGGAGGTTTTTTGGGGCTGCTGCGCAGCCCAGCGGGAGCAAGCTCCCTCGCCACGGTGGATCGGGCCGACCTTGAGTGAATGGTTTCTTCATCGATATGCATGTTTATGCAAAACAGCATTTGTCTTCTGCGAAAAGAACAAGCACTATGCGCGTTATGCAAAAACGCAACGTTTCTACCGTATTAAGAGCATTGCTCGATCAGCACGGGATCTCCCCCACGGAGCTTCACCGGCGTACCGGCGTGCCTCAGTCCACCCTCTCGCGGATCCTCAGCGGCAAGATTGTCGATCCTTCGGATAAACACATCTCGAAGATCGCCGAGTACTTCGCCGTGAGCACCGACCAGTTGCGCGGGCGCGCGGATGTTGCGCCCGCTGGCAATAGCCGCCGCGATGAGCCGCATTCCGAACTCAAGGACATAAGCCTGTGGGACGACGAAACACCCGTCGAAGAAGACGAAGTGTCGGTCCCTTTTCTGCGCGAGGTTGAATTGGCTGCTGGATCAGGAAGATTCGTCATCGAGGAAAGCGAGCGCTCCAGCCTGCGCTTTGGCAAGCGCAGCCTGCGCCATAACGGCGTGCAGTTCGACCAGGCCAAGTGCGTGACGGTGCGCGGCAATAGTATGTTGCCGGTGCTGCGCGACGGTGCCACGGTCGGGGTGAACGCAGGCAAATGCGGGATTGGCGACATCGTCGACGGTGACCTCTACGCCATCAATCACAACGGCCAACTGCGGGTGAAGCAGCTTTATCGCCTGCCCACCGGCATCCGCCTGCGCAGCTTCAACCGCGATGAGCATCCGGACGAGGACTACACCTTCCAGGAAATGCAGGACGAGCAAATCGTCATCCTCGGTCACGTCTTCTGGTGGGGCATGTACGCCCGTTAACCCCTCCGCTGTCAGATAAAACCCGCCGCCGTGCGGGTTTTTTTTCGCCTCTCGAAAACCCGCAACCCCGTATTTGCAAGGGCTCCATGCATTTGCGCATTCGATCTGCATAAATAAATGCATTTACGCATTGACTGTATATGCATCTATGCATATTCTGTGTCCAAGCCGCTCGACAAAGCGGCTGGCAACACAGCTCTTTAGTTCCACCAACAGGCAGCGATGAACCGGCCTTAACGGTTCAGAGGGTTGGCAACTGACCCGGGTGTGCAGCGTAAAGCACCAGAAGCAGTTATCCGGCGGGCAGGGACCGCGGCCGGAGGAACAATTTGAATGGATCCGTACCGCGCCAGTCGCGCCGAAAGATCAAGCGCATTACTGAAAAGCCTGGGCAACCGGGCTTTTTGGAATGCCTGCACCGTGAGGTGCGTTCAACCACATCACCGCCGCCAATGGAGGGCTTCCGATGCTGAAGGATTTCAGATGCGGTCACTGCAAACGACTTCTGGCCCGCGTGGGCGAGAACATCGAACTCCAGATCAAATGTTCCCGGTGTGGGGCGTTGAATCATGTGAAGGCCCTGAGCCTCGAGTTATCGCCTTTGAGCGACATGGATGCGGAATGCTCCGCGCAAAAACATCGACTCTTAAGGTGAACGCATGAAAAAAATCAAACGTCTTATCGGCTCGTTCGTTCTGTCCATGGCGCTGTTGGCGGCCAGCGGTGCTGCCTTCGCAGCCAACCTGGTTGTGAACGGCAGCTTTGAAACCCCCGGTTGTGGCAATGACTGCGTACTGAATACCCCGGCCCAAGCCGACTTCGTGACCGGTTGGACCACGTTTCTGTCAGGCGTGGAGTACATCAATGTCAGAGCTGCCATTGGCAGTTCGGTCGCCGCCGAAGGTGTAATGAGCGTCGACCTCGCCAACTACACCTATCAAAACGGTGGTGGCATCCAGCAGAACATCAACACGGTAGTAGGCGCACGTTATCGCCTGACGTTCAGTGCCGGCAGTTCCAGGTACGTGAACCGCACGGGGACCGGCATCATCAACGTCAAGGTGGCAGGCCAGACCACCCGTTTCGACACCCCTGTCGCCACTAGTGATGCGACCGTATGGGAAACCAGAACCTACGATTTCACCGCCGTGAGCGATCAAACTACGTTGAGCTTCTGGAATGAGCAGGATCCGAATGCTCACTTCGCCTTTATTGACAACGTCATTGTCGAGCGACTGTAAACGTCGCCGGCCTTACGCACGATCCCGTCAAGCTTAATTTATCCAAAGGAAATCAATTAATGAAAAAATTGCTCAGCGTATTGATCGCAGCCGTCCTGGCGACCCAGGCCCTCCACGCGTTTGCCGAAACCTCACCTGTCGGTTCCTGGCAATTCGCTTATTACCACGTTCCGGGCGGCGGTTTTTATGCCAACCAAACTATCTGTTTCAAAGAAGACAACACCTGGTACTCGAGTTCCCAGGCCGGCTGGAAGGGCGCATGGTTCCAGAACGGGGACGATCTCCAATGGAACGGGAGTGTGCCCATGCCGGGTGCAGGGAGTGCCAACAATCTCGCGACCATTGCCATGGGTAAGTTAGCTGTCGCTGGTTCGATGTCGGGTAACTACGCGGAATGGGCCGCACCCAGTGCGCTACCGCTGTCTTGGGACAGGCACTACACCTACACCATGACTTACAAAGGCGCGACCTGCGCTGCGCCAAAGTGATGTCAGCCCCCAATTGCCTGACAAACGTTTGAACGCCGTTTCTAGCGACTTAATGGGTTTCATCGACCCACATCTCTTTCAACTTCAAACAACTTCCCCGCCCAATCTTAATCACCCCCAGGAAACGAGACATGACAAACGAGCAACAAGCGTTGCTGGACATGCCGATCTGGCTGGTCATCGTGCTCGCCCTGGTGGGCGGGGTGTCCGGCGAGATGTGGCGCGCTGACAAGGAGGGCGCCCGTGGTTGGCCGTTGCTGCGCCGCGTGGTGCTGCGCTCCGGTGCCTGCGTGGTCTGCGGCGTGTCGGCAACCATGCTGTTGTATGCCCTGGGCATGTCGATCTGGAGTGCTTGCGCACTGGGTTGCCTGACCGCCATGGCCGGTGCCGATGTGGCGATCGGTCTTTACGAGCGCTGGGTCGCCAAGCGGCTCGGCGTTTGCGAAGTCCCTCCGCGGGACCTACCGCCCGACCAGCAGTGAATCGACAGCGCTGATCCATACACAAGGAGGCGATCAATGCCTGCCCTTATCGAAAAACCGTCGCAGTTGTTCTCGGCCATTGCCCAGACGCTGCGCGCCATTTATCCCGCCTTGAAAGTCGGCAGCCCCCAGGCGTTCGATGGCGCCGACGACCAACCCTGGGTGCTGATTGCGCTTGAGCGCGATGCGCCCGGTAACCGCGCCAATGACGGGCGTATCGCCCATGTCCTGACGGTGTCCTTGCAAGTGGTCATGGCCGTTCCAGGATGGGAGGCCTGTGATCTGGCCGGTGAATTGAAACACCTGGTCATGGATAACCGCTGGGGCCTGTCGGGTGATCAATGCGACCTGCCCACGGAAATCGATGGCATCGCATCCACGTTCATCCACGAAGCACGGGCGTACAGCGCCTGGACTCTTTCCTTCAACCAAACCCTGTACCTCGGCCCGACGCTGCTGGAGGACCCGTTGGGCATCCCGAAATTTGCCCGTACCTGGGAAGTGTCGAACATCGACGACCCGGATCAATACACCGCACTCGAGGGCTGAGCCATGTTCGATGGGCTGTTACGGATGCACCTGGGGCCGATCGTCGAGCGTCTGGCTCAGATGGAAACCGAGCTGGAAGATTTGCATCGGCGTGCGGAGAGTTTCTGCCGCATTGGCGTTTGCCAGGAAGTCGATGCGGCCAGCAACACCTGCAAGGTCAGCCATGGTGGCCTGCTGACCCCGGCGATCCGCTTTTTCAACCCGAGCGCCGGCGCCCAGAGCGAGTCGCGGATTCCGTCCGTGGGCGAGCAGTGCCTGTTGCTCAACCATGGCGGCGGCGAGAGCGGCGGGCAGGCAGTGGCGTTGTTCGGCCTCAACGGCGGTCAGTTTCCGCCCGTCTCGACCCGGGCCTCGCTGACGCGGCGCCTCTATCAGGACGGTACGGAAAACGGCTACGACCATGCCAGCCATGTCCTGCACTGGCAGAACGGCCCGGCGACGTTCAGCGGTTCCCGTGAAGCGCTCCAACTGAGCATCGGCCCGTCGCGGTTGGCGATGACCGCCGACGCCATCGAATGGCAGCTGGGCGCCGTCGGCATTCGGCTCGACGCCTCCGGCGTGCACCTGAGCGGCCCGGTGGTGGATCACCAGGGACGCGTCATCAGTACCGCATAAGAGATTTCCTCATGATTGGAATCGATCGAAATACCGGCGCCACGGTCGACGACTGGCTGCAGTTCGTACAGCGCGCCACCCGGGCGTTGACGACGCCGTTGGGCACTCGCCAGAAGCGCCCGTTGTATGGCTGCGCACTCACGCAGTTGCTGGGGCAGAACCTTGGTGACGACTTGCTGATCCTCGCCCAGAACCACGCGGCCCAAGCGTTCTACAACCCACAAAACGGCATCGGTGATTTCGAGCCGCAGGTCATTGTCGCCAGTCGACACGGCGCCGGCTTGCTGTTGCGTTTCGCCGGCACCTGGAAAAACCGCAAACAGACGTTCGAGGTGGTGACATGAGCATGCTGATACCCGGCCAGAACCAACTGGCCGAACCGGCCATCGTCACTGTCGAAGCGTTCGAGGACTTGCTCGCAGAGTTCAAGACCTTCGTGGTCGAGTACGTCGGCGCGCGCTCGCCAGCAAGTGCGGCGAAGCTGGTGGACAGTCTTGAAAACGAAAGTGAACTGCTGACCCTGGCGCTTGAAGCCTTCTGCGTACGGCTGCAAACCCACGAACGCAAATACAACGCCCGCATCAAGCAGATGTTGGCGTGGTGGGCCACCGGGACCAACCTCGACGCTCGTCTCGCGGACATGGGCCTTGAGCGTCAGTTGCTCGACCCGGGCGACCCGGCGGCTTTCCCGCCCATCGCTCCGGTCTACGAGAGTGACGATGATGCCCGCTTGCGCTACTACCTGGCGCCCCATGCTCCGGCGGCGGGCTCGCGCATGCAGTACCGGCGAGAGATCTTCACCTTGGGCGAAAGGCCTGTGGTGAAGGTGGACAGTGCCGCTGGCGGTGTCGTGAACGTGACCTACACATTCGATCCGGACGGTCTCGCCGCGCAGGTCAAGGACGGCAACGGACGCCGGACGGCGCCGGGGGAGGTCACGGTCACAGTGCTTTCCCGCGAGGGCGACGGCACACCGTCCGAAGCGCTGCTCAACGGTGTTCGCCAGCACTTCGCCCGGCCTGATGTGCGACCGGAAACCGACCTGGTCATCGTGCAGGCCGCACAAATCAAACCTTACAAAATCCGCGTCGTGGCGAAGATCAATGCCGGCCCGGATTCAGGCTTGACCCAGGTTGCCGCCGAGCAGCAGTTGCAGGCGTATGCCCAGGCCTGCCATCGCTTGGAAGGGCGGGTGGACCCGAGCTGGATCGACTACACGCTGCACAGCGCTGGCGCGGTCCAGCTTGAGATTCTCGAACCGCTGGTGCCGATTGTGACCACGGCTTTCCAAGCCCCGTACTGCACGGGCGTCGAGGTTGAGGTGGACACGTTATGAGTGACGACACACCTCGCCCGAGTCTGCTGCCGGCCAACAGTTCACCGTTGGAAAGGGCACTGGATCTGGGGTTCGCTCGGCTGCTCGAACGCATCGATCCGCCGTTTCCCGAGCTGATGAACCCGGCCACCACGCCCTTGGCGTT
Organism: Pseudomonas sp. NFACC46-3; assembly: GCF_900114515.1. NCBI lineage: Bacteria > Pseudomonadati > Pseudomonadota > Gammaproteobacteria > Pseudomonadales > Pseudomonadaceae > Pseudomonas > Pseudomonas sp. NFACC46-3. Next base: position 30,647 of record NZ_FOTH01000023.1, on the reverse strand, counting down.
CCTGCCGTATCTCGCGGCGGATCGTGGGGTCAACGAGTGGAGCTCCACGGCGCCCGAAGCTGAAAAGCGCCTGACCGTTGAACTCGCCTGGCCAACCGCCCGGCAGGCCGGGACGCGAAAAGCGCTGGAAAATGCTGCCAAGGGTTTGCAGCTGATGCCTGAAGTGCGCGCCTGGTATGAGCAAACACCCGCTGGCCCGCCCTACAGTTTTTCCGTCAGGGCATTTACCGAGCAGCCCTACAGCGAAGAAATCGACGCCCGTCTCGACCGTCGCCTGGCGGATGCCAAAAGCGAACGCGACACCTTGAAGGTGTCTGTCGGCTTGAGTGCATTCGGCCGTCACGTCATCGGCGCCGCGACGCTGTGCGGCGAACTGACCACGGTTTATCCGATCGTCATCGAAGGACTGGAAGCCTCGGGCCAGGCCTTCATGGCCGCCGGACTCTACACCGTCGAAACCTCCACTATTTATCCACAGGGGTCCTAAATGGCCGACTACTACACCCTGCTCACCGATGCGGGGATCGCCTACGAAACCGCCTGCAAGGCGGCGGGCACACCCATCAAGCTGTCGCAGATTTCCGTCGGTGATGGCGGCGGCGAGGTTTACAACCCGGCCGCCACCGCCACGGCGCTCAAACGCGAAGTGTGGCGCGGGCCGCTCAATGCGCTGTTCCAGGATGAGAAAAACCCGAGTTGGTTGCTGGCCGAAGTGACCATCCCGCCGGAAGTGGGCGGCTGGTATGTGCGAGAGGCCGGGATCTGGACCGATACCGGGATCCTGTATGCGATTGTCAAATATCCGGAGTCGTTTAAACCGGTGTTGGCGACGTCCGGCTCGGGCAAAGAGTTCTACATTCGGTCGATTTTCGAGACCAGCAATGCTGAGTTGGTGACGTTGCTGATCGACGATACGGTGGTCAAGGCGACGCGGGCTTGGGTGGCGAGTTATGTCGCTGATGAACTTGCCAAGCTCGACCGGAAACAGTCGGTGCGGGTAGCGACGACGGGCAATATTGTCTTGAGTGGCGCGCAGGCGATCGATGGTGTTGCGGTGGTCGCCGGGAATCGGGTGTTGGTCAAGTCTCAGACTTTGGCGAAAGACAACGGCATTTACGTGGCCGCGAACGACGCTTGGGTTCGGGCAAAGGATGCCGATGCGAGCGCCGAAGTGACTTCGGGGTTGATTGTCTCGGTGGAGGAGGGCGCGACGCTTACCAACACGATCTGGCAGTTGGTAACCGATGGGGCGATTGTGTTGGGCGCTACGGGGTTGGTGTTTCAGAACATCACTCAAGGGTTTGCGCCGCTCAGCTCCCCGGCCTTTCAGGGAAACCCTACGGCCCCGACGCCGGTCGCTACGGATAACGATACATCCATTGCGACGACTGCATTTGTTCGAAACGTTCTGGCCCGCTACGGCATAGCCAGTTATGGGTATGTGTGGAACGGCAACATCGACCTGATTAACGAAACGGGGGTTTACACCTTCAGCGACGGTTCATCTGGAATGCGACCGAAGAATCCTACAACCGGGGCTGATATCCCGAGGGGTGTGTTTTTTCACATGGAGCGAGATAACACGCTCTCGGCGCTACAGATTTGGGAGTCGGTCAATGCCGGTGTTGCTCTGACGTTTAAACGCTCTCGCTTGAGCAACGGCGTATGGACTGCGTGGGCGCAGTTGTGGGACGAACTCAACACGCCCAAACAGGCTAACCCGCTTGATTTGACTGCGGGCGCAATGCTCGCCCCCGGTTCATTCGGCATTGGTAAGTCCATCGTCGGTACCGAAACCAATCTGAACAACTACACCGTATCGGGCATCTATCTGGTCCCTGAGTCTGGCTTGGTCAACATCCCACCCGGTTGGTCCGCCACCCGCCGGTACAACTTGACGGTGGGGCTTGCCGGTGTGGGCAGTCGGCTGACCCAAACCTTGATGTCCGGCATGTCGGGCGATGCGGTAGGGATGGCGATCCGGGTCTGCCAAGAAAATGGAACGTGGACAGACTGGGAAGAGGTCACAACCAGTCGACATGGTCCTTTCAAGGCGACTCAGACTTACAAGTCGGCCGGGGTGTTTACCTGGACGGTACCCGCCGGGGTTAAGAAGGTCTGGGTTACGGTCATTGGCGGTGGGGGCGGCGGCGGTCGTGCAGGCGTCTCCGGGGCAGGATCAGGTGGCGGTGGTGGCGGTGGTTGGGCGCAAAAGCTTGTTGATCTCTCGAGCGTAACCAGCGTTACGGTGACTATAGGCGCTGGAGGTGCTGGCGCTACCTTGGAAGGAGCATCGGGCGATACCGGTGCGACATCGTCCTTTGGTAGCTATCTATCCGCAACCGGAGGATTCGGGGGCATGGGCAGCGCGCCGTCCGGCCATGCAAATGGGCCTGGTAGTGGTGGTCTCGGTACAGGAGGGGACTTCAATACTTCTCTTGGAGTTGGGCATGTCAGCTACGGGCCTGTTGGCGGCTCAGGTGGTGGGCCGGGAGCTCGATGCACCCAAGGGTTGTATCCAGGTAACACCGGCGTAGGCCCAGGAGGTGGTGGCTCGGGCGCGTACTTCGGTTACAACGGTGGCGCAGGGGCTGCTGGCAACGTAATTATTCAGTGGTGATTAGCATGTGGGCAAGAATCGAAAACGGGACGGTAGTTGAAATTACCGACGTTGATCCAACGGAACGCTTCCACCCGGATCTAATGTGGAGGGCTTGCTCCAAGGATGTGCGGCCAGACTGGATATTAATGGATAGCGAGTTTTCTCAACCATTGGCAGTTTCCCCTTCCGAGCAGGACGATACTGAGCGGGTATGGCGCAACATTGAATTGCAAAGCACTGAATGGCTTGCGACACGACACCGCGATGAACAAGACATTGGGCAAGGCACTACGCTTACGGCTGCTCAATATTCTGAATTGCTTGGCTACCGTCAGAGGCTTCGGGATTGGCCGCAAACAAGTACTTTTCCAAACGCGGAGTTGCGGCCGATTGCACCACGCTGGATCGCCGAGCAATCCCAATAAGCGACCCGCACCGGCAATGCCATTCACCAATCCGTCGCGAGGGAGCTTGATCCCGCTTGAGTGCGCTCACAAAAGTGGCCGCTGCGCAGCCCAAGGGGGGTAAATCTCCTCGCCACAATGACTCGACAAGCCTTAAGTGAAGCGCATTCCCCGCACCAGCGGGGCGTTTTTCTTTCCGCAGCACATCACAAAAAACTCATAAAAGCCCCTTCCCAAGGGGCTTTTCCATATCTGGAGAACCAAAAATGGCACCACGCCAAACCTACACCGTGCTCCTCCCATTCCCCACCGGCGGTGGTCACTGGTCGACCACCGGCCAGGAACTCGACCTGCTCGACGTCGAGGCCAATGCCTTGCGCAGCGCCGGTCGCCTGGAGCTGAAAAAAACCGAGGCCGGCGAATCGGCCTCTGTATCCACCCCGGCCAAAAAGGCCGCCACCAAAAAGGCTGAATAACCATGGCTGAGGTTTTGAACTTCGAGCACAACGGCATTACCGTCAATGCCACTGAATCTCCCGAGGCCATGGGTGGCCTGGGTGACAACGTCATCGGGCTGGTCGGCACCGCGCCGAATGCCAACCCGCTGATTCCGAAAAACACCCCGTTCCGCATCAACAGCTTCACCACCCAGGCCCAGCTGGACCCGACCGGTGCCGAAGCGGGGACGTTGTTCCACGCCGTCTACCAGATCCTCAAGGTGGTCAAGGTGCCGGTGTACGTGGTGATCGTCGAAGAGGGCGCCACGCTGGCCGACACGCAGAACAATGTGATCGGCGGCATCGAAGCGCAGACCGGTCGCAAGTTGGGCTTGGCGGCGTTGAGTGGGGTCGCTGAAGACCTGACCATCATCGGCGCGCCAGGCTTTACCGGCACCAAGGCCGTCGCCAGTGAGTTCGCCTCGTTCGGCAAGCGCATCAAGGCCCGTGTGGTGCTCGATGGCAAGGATGCCTCGGTCGCCGACCAGGTGACTTACAGCCAGGAGCTGGGCGGCGCGGACCTCGGTTTCGACCGTTGCCTGGTGGTGCACAACATGCCGGCGGTGTACTCCAAGGCCGCGAAGAAAAACGTCTTCCTGGCGCCGTCGAGCCTGGCCATCGCCGCCCTCGCCAAGGTCAAGCAATGGGAGAGCCCGGGCAACCAGGTCACCTACGCCGAAGACGTTTCCCGCACCGTGGAATACAACATCCTCGACACCTCCACCGAAGGCGATCTGCTCAACCGCTACGGCGTCAGTTACTACGCCCGGACCATCCTTGGCGGCTTCTCCTTGCTGGGCAACCGCTCCATCACCGGCAAGTTCATCAGCTACGTCGGCCTGGAAGACGCCATCAGCCGCAAGCTGGTCAAGGCCGGGCAGAAGGCCATGGCGAAGAATCTGACCAAGTCGTTCATGGACCAGGAAGTGAAGCGCATCAACGACTGGCTGCAAACCCTGGTTGCCGACGAAACCATTCCCGGCGGCAGCGTGTACCTGCACCCTGAATTGAACAGCGTCGAGAAGTACAAGAACGGCACTTGGTACGTGGTCATCGACTACGGCCGCTACGCGCCGAACGAACACATGATTTATCAACTCAATGCCCGCGATGAAATCATCGAGCAGTTCCTGGAGGACGTTCTCTAATGTTTACCAACCGCGTAAGACAGGCCATCGCGGCCACCCTGCAAGGCTTGCCGTTGTCGGCGACCGTGGAAGAGTTCACCCCGCCGAAGATCGAATTCGACATGGAAGAGATGCGTGGCGGCCGTTTCATTGGCGAGGAAATGGCCAAGAGCGGCAAAGTGCTGACAGCCAAGCTGACGCTGCAAGGCCTTGGTCCGGAAGTCATGCTGGCGCTGGGCGTGAGCGTGGGCGACGACATTCTGCTGAACGTGCGTGAAGCCGGCCAGGATCAGGACGGCAACACCTGGTTTACCTACCACACGGTGGGTGGCAAGTTGAAGTCCCTCGAGGAAACCCTGCTGAAAATGGGCGAGAAACCCAAGACCAACCTGGAGCTGTCCTGCCGCACCTACAACCGCCTGGAAAACGGCGTCCCGGTGATCGACATTGACGTGCGCACCCAGAAGTTCGTGCTCAACGGCGTCGACATCCTCGGCGATGCTCGCCGTGCGGTGTTGTTGCCGTAAACGAATGCCCGTCAGTTGAACCCAATCCTTGTGAGAGCGAGCTTGCTCGCGATAGCGGTGTGTCAGCCAACATCGATGCTGACTGATCCGACGTCATCGCGAGCGAGCTCGCTCCCACAGGTTGTCCTCTGATTTACCAAGGAACTGATTCCATGCCCTGGACACCTCCCGTTCACGTCTTGCTGTCGCCGATCATCGGTGACGACGATGCGCGGATCGAGCAGCTCCCCCTCAAACCGCTGTACTACGCCGCGCAAAAAGACGCCCTGGCCCGCGTCGGCGATGATGAAGACGATCAGTTCTTCGAACTGGCCAAACTGGCCACCGGGTTGTCGGTCAAGGAACTCGACCAGCTCAAGCGCCCGGACTACGTGAGCATTGCCCAGTACGTGCACGACATGTCGACGCGCCCGGCGTCGCACTTTCTGGATGAGCCACAGGGCGATCCCGACCAGGTGCAACTGCTGCAACCGCTCGACGTCGCGGGTCGCAGCCTGACGTCGCTGACCCTGGAAATGCCGGTGCTGCGTGCGACCAAGGCGATGAAAAAACTGAAGACGGCCAAGGAGCGCGCCGAGTTCATCACCGCCCACTGCACCGGCCTGATGATTCCCGACCTGGACCGGCTGACCGTGCCCGACTGGACGCAACTGCAGGTGCGCATCGACGATTTTTTAAACAAACCGGCGGACTTCTTTCGGAGCGCGACATCGAAGTGATCCTCGATGTGGTGCCGCTCATTTACTCGGTAAGTGAGGCGGAAATCCTGGAGTGGGACGCCGGCAAGGCCTTGCGCCGCTACGACATTGCGATCACTCGCCTTGGCGTGAAACAGGAGTAGAGCGGGATGGCGGACGATAGATATTCGCTCAAATACGCAGCCTTCAATGAGAGTGGGTTGGCGTTCGGTAATACCAGCCCTACGAACGGTGTGTCAGCACAAGGCACGTTCGCCAGGGATCAGCTGTCGGGCCTCGACCTGGCGCTGGAGAAACTTGGGCTCAAGCTCGGGTTGCTGACCACGGCGATCGAGTCGTTGACCGTGAAGCTATCGGCGCAACGATTGTTTTCCCAAACGATGGGGGCCGGCACCAAGGGTGAGTCGGCCAATGAGCCAAAGGGTAAGTCGGGTGGCGGTATCGAACCACCGGCGCTGCTCAAACCGGCGATAGCGATGGATGCGGCCATGGCCGATCTGAAGCAGGCCGGCCACTTCACGCCTCGCCAGATTGCAGAAATGGCGGAGCCAACCCAGCGTATCGCCAGTGCGCCGTTGGTGGCGGCCGGCGGGACCACGGCGGTTGAGGTGGTGAGGATGCAAAGCCTGGCGGCCAGGGCAGGAGTCGGCAGCGATCTGCCCAATGCCTCGGACCGGCAATTGGCGCTGTTGCGCTTCGCCAGTGATGCGGGTGTCACAGCATCGACGTTCAAAATGCCAGCCATGGAAGCCGCCGAGATGCTGCTCGGCTGGCGCACTTCCATGAAGCTCAGCGCAGAGAAAGCGTTTGATCTGGCGGACGCTACCAACCATCTGAGCAAGATTCCCGGTGGTGCGAAAGCGAATGAGATCGGCACAGTGTTGCAGCGTGACGGTGCGGCCGCGACCTCGGCGGGCCTGCAGCCTGCCCAAGCTGCGGCGCTGACGGCGGCACTTCTCAATACCGGCGCGCAACAAGCTGAAGCGGGTGTGGCGCTCGATCACTTCACGACTGCTCTAGGCAAGGGCGATCAGGCCTCCGCGACCGAGCAAGCGGCTTGGAAGCAACTGGGACTTGATCCCAAAGAGGTGGCGAGCGGCTTGCGTGACAAGGACGCCGCGCCGGGGACAGTGATGTCGGTGCTGGCGGCCTTGAACGCGCAGCCGGCCGAAAAACGCTCGTCCCTGGCCTCTTCGTTGTTTGGCTCTGGGGATGCCGCGGTGTTGCGCATGTCGCAGAAACTCGACGATGTGAACGCCGCGTTCTGGCAGGTCAAAGACCCAGGCCAATATGCCACTTCACAATTGGACAACAACGGTTCGGTGCGGCAGGACGCGTTGGCGCTGTCGAACACCCGGCAGGGCCAACTGAACGTCCTCAACGCCCGCAGCGAGCGTTTGTCGCTGGCCACGGGCAATGCCCTGATGCCCTCGACGGATACCTCGTTCCAGTGGTTGGGGTCGCTGGCCGATGGCATGAGTGAGTTGGCGGAGTCCTCACCTAAAGCCGCTGCGGCCATTGTGTTGATTGGCGCGGCGATCAAACCGCTGGTGGGCGCGCTGCTCAAGGCTGTAGGGGATGAGATGTCCAATCAGGTGGCCAAGCGGGTGTTGGGCAAGGTCGCTCCGCACCTTCCCGGCCGATTGGGGGAAGTGATCTCCGAAGATTTCAGAAATCCTCGTGGGGACAAGCTGGATACACGCAATGCCAACCAGCGTCCCGAATCCACGAGCAGGACGAAAATACGCGTCAGTACACGAGGCTCACTGGGAGGCGCAGGGCGTTTTTCACCCGGGCCAACGGCCTCATTACGCTCGATGACCCGCAGGGCGCCCGGCCCATTAAAAGTAGTCGGTGCCGTCGCTGATGTGGCCGAGGGTGTACTGACCGGCGACAAACGAATGATGAGTGCAGGCCTGGGAGCGGCAGGTGGCGGCTGGGCAGGCGCTGCTGCGGGGTCTGCGGCCGGTGCCGCTTTGGGGAGCGTCGTTCCGGTGATCGGCACTGCCATTGGTGGTCTGGTTGGCGGACTGCTGGGCGGCTGGTTGGGGAGCGATGCGGGCGCGTCCTTGGGGGAGAAGCTCGTCGCCCCCGCCGACAGACTCGCCGCTCCAGACCAGGTCAGCAAAGACCTGGCTAGCACCCAGACAACCACGCAACAAAACACCATGACCGCAAACATCTACATCAACGGCCAGGACCAGGCCAGCGCGAGTCAGTTGGCCAACCTGGTCGTGCAGCAGCTCTCGGGCCAATTCGGCTTGATGACCATGCCCAACTCACTCGCCATGCGCAGTGACGCGGCCCTGACCGACGGAGGTACGTGATGCGTCAGCAAATGGCACTCGGCAGTTTCATTTTCGGTTTGTCGAGAAACTTTGCGTACCACAGCCTGGTACGCACCTCGGACGGTGGCTGGAAGAGCATCGACATCCTCACCAGCAAACCCAAGTCCAGCCAGGTCGGCCAAGGCCTGCAAGGGCTGACGATCACCGGCAAGTCGATGTACGCCACCGCCATGGATCGCCTCGATGAGTTGCGCGCCTTGCAGGCGCAGCGAGTCCCCGTGCCGTTGGTCGATGGCATCGGTCGCAATTGGGGCCTGTGGCAGATCAACAAGGTGACGGAAACCCAGACCGAGATCATTGATGACGGCACGGCGATGGTGGTCGGTTGGGTGGTTGAATTGACGGAGTTCGCCAATGCGTAGGGTTCGAAGTATCGCCGGTGATTCGGTGAATCTGTTGCTGTACCGCGAGCTTGAGCGCTGTGACGACATCGTCGAAGAGGCGCTCTGGCGGCTCAATCCGGGGTTGGCTGAATGGGGGCCTGTATTGCCGGCGGGCGTATGGGTGGTCTTGCCGGAAGTGGACCTCAAGCCCGTGGCAACCCCACCGGTTTCGGCCTGGGATTAAGGAGGCTACATGTCATTGGGTTTCACGCCTGCGGTGGAAGTGTACGGCGCGAACGCCGCGCTGCTCAACGCACGATTGCTCAGTTGGACACACGTCGACGCGGCAGGAATCGAGTCGGATCAATTGACCCTCACCATCAGCCTGGACGGGCTGGAAGGGTTGCCCAGCCTGGGTGGGAAAATCGGTTTGCGGGTCGGCTACCTGGAGTCGGGGCTGGTGGACAAGGGCGAGTTCGTCATTACCCGGCGCACGCCGACGCTGTTCCCGTTGCGCCTGACCTTGGTGGCCATGGCCGCGCCGTTCAGTGCGGCGGACCAGACCGGGTTCAAGCAGCGCCGATCCGTCAGCCATGGACCGACGACCCTGGGGGCGCTGTTTCGTCAACTGACGTCCAGGCACGGTTTTTCTCCCCGGGTGGCGCCAGACCTGGCGCTGATCAAGATCGAGCACATCGACCAGTCCAACGAAACCGACATGGGGTTCCTGACGCGCCTGGCCCATCGTTATGACGCCGTCGCCAAGCCGATCAACGAGCTGTATGTGCTGGCTCGGCGCGGCCAGGCGAAGTCGCTGTCGGGCAAGGTCCTGCCCGAGATAATACTGTCGGTGACGACCAACAATCGTCCTGGCGACCAGGCTTTTATTTCCGCCAAGCTGGATGAAACCGCCCGGGCGAAATACCAAGGCTGCAAGACCCGTTGGTGGGACGCGACGGCCGGCAAGTTGCAGGTCGAGGAGAGCGGCCTCGCGCCGTTCAAGACCCTGCGCCAGCGCTTCCAGAGCGCAGATGACGCCCGCGCTGCCGGTGAAGGCGAGGTGCGCAGGATGATGCGCGAAGCCCTCAAGGTGGCGATCGAGTGCCCTGGCAACCCGGGGCTGTCCGCCGAGGGCATCGTACTGCTGGACGCCACCTGGCCGGATTTCATGCGCGGTCGCTGGTCGATCGACAAGGTCACCGCCAGTGGCGACCGGGAAAAAAGCTATCGCTGCTTGATCAATGCGACTTGCCTGGATGCCAAGGCCTGACGCCATTCCTGTGGGGCTGGTGACTGCACTTTTCTCTCGACAAGCCCTGGGAGCGTGGCCGTAGGATGAGTGGTTCCCCGCGGCCGGGCATCGTCGCGCCGCCCTGGCTGGCAACGCAACTTCAGTAATGTTTTTTCGAGGGACGGTCTATGGACGTCACCCAAGCACAACTTATCAGCATCATGCCCAACGCCCGCTCCCAAGCGGGCGTTTTTGTTTCAGCCCTTAACATCGCCATGTCCCGCCACCGTATCGTCACGCCTAAACGCATCGCTGCGTTCCTGGCGCAAATCGGCCACGAGTCGGGGCAGCTACGGTATGTGCGCGAGCTGGGCAGCGAAGCCTATCTAAGCAAATACGACACCGGCGCGTTGGCCGTTCGCCTGGGCAACTCGCCCCAGGCTGACGGCGACGGCCAGAAGTATCGCGGCCGAGGACTGATCCAGATTACCGGCCATGACAATTATCGTCGCTGTAGTCTTGGCTTGTTCGGTGATGAACGGCTGCTGGCGCTGCCTGAGCTTCTTGAGCAGCCGCAATGGGCATCCGAATCCTCCGCTTGGTTCTGGGAGCAGAGCGGCTTGAACGAGCTGGCCGATCGTGATCAGTTCAACAGCATCACCCGACGCATCAATGGCGGTTTGAACGGCTTGGAGGATCGCCTGCAACTCTGGGCGCGGGCGAGGGCGGTGTTATGCCAGCCTTTGGCCTGATGCCTTTCTCTACTCGTACCCTGGGTATCATCGTTTTACTGGCATTGTTGGCGGGTGGCCCGGCGATGCTGGCGTGGCGAATCCAGGATTGGCGTTATGGCCAGCAGTTGGCGCAGTTGGCCCAAGCCCAGAGCGAGACGTTGAATCAGATAACCCAAGCGGCCGCGACGCAGCAAAAGACCGAGCAAGACAAACGTCTGGCCCTTGAGCAGCAGCTGTCCGCCAGCGAACAAACCCATTACCGAGCCTTGAGCGATGCCCAACGTGACCAGGATCGCCTGCGCGATCGCCTTGCTACTGCCGATGTCCGGCTGTCAGTCCTCCTCGACGCCAACGATGTTGCCGCCGGTTGTGCAGTGCCTGCCGCCACCGGCGCCGGCGGCCTGGATCATGGCGCCCCACGCGCCCGACTTGACCCGGCGCATGCTCAACGAATTATCGCCATCACCGACGCCGGTGATCGCGGATTGATTGCCTTGCAGGCCTGTCAGGCCTATATCAGAGCGCTGGATCGGTAATCCGCCAAGCCTTGCAAGCTTCCATTGCTCGTGTACGGTAGGCCTCAATTGTGTGGAATCAGGAGAGCACCATGGACGACATCACCGAACTGGCCGCTGAGCTGGGCAGGCGCCTGCAGTTGCTCAATGCCCACGTCACCACGGCTGAGTCCTGCACGGGCGGCGGGATTGCCGAGGCGATTACCCGGATTCCCGGGAGTTCGGCCTGGTTCGAGGCGGGTTACGTCACCTATTCCAATCGCCAGAAGACCCAGCAGTTGGACGTACCGGCCGAGTTGTTCGGCACGGTAGGGGCGGTCAGCCGCGAGGTGGTCGAGGCCATGGTGCGAGGCGCCCAGCATAAAAGCCTGGCGCGTTTTGCCGTGGCGGTCAGCGGTGTAGCAGGGCCGGATGGTGGTTCGCCGAACAAGCCGGTGGGCACGGTGTGGCTGGCCTGGGGCGTTGGCGAAGCGGTGATCAGCGAGCAGCGATTCTTTCCGGGCAACCGCGACGAGGTCCGCCGACAAACGGTGAAGGCCGCGCTAGAGGGGCTGCTGCAACATGCCGCTGTAGAAATCTCAAATCAGGGGTAGGCGATCCTCAATCGCTGTGGAATAATACTGGCTACTTATACAGGTGTTGGCCGTCAGGCCTTATTGATTACGTGAGGACTTTAATGGACGACAACAAGAAGAAAGCCTTGGCTGCGGCCTTGGGTCAGATCGAACGTCAATTCGGCAAGGGTGCCGTAATGCGTATGGGCGATCAGGACCGTCAGGCTATTCCTTCCATCTCCACCGGCTCCCTGGGCCTGGACATCGCGCTTGGCATCGGCGGCCTGCCAAAAGGCCGAATCGTTGAAATCTACGGTCCTGAGTCGTCCGGTAAAACCACCCTGACGCTGTCGGTGATCGCCCAGGCCCAAAAAGCCGGTGCAACCTGCGCCTTCGTCGACGCCGAACACGCCCTGGACCCGGAATACGCCGGCAAACTGGGTGTCAACGTCGACGACCTGCTGGTTTCCCAGCCGGATACCGGCGAACAGGCCCTGGAAATCACCGACATGCTGGTACGTTCCAACGCGGTTGACGTGATCATCGTCGACTCCGTGGCGGCACTGGTACCCAAAGCTGAAATCGAAGGTGAAATGGGCGACATGCACGTGGGCCTCCAGGCTCGCCTGATGTCCCAGGCCCTGCGCAAGATCACCGGTAACATCAAGAACGCCAACTGCCTGGTGATCTTCATCAACCAGATCCGTATGAAGATCGGCGTGATGTTCGGCAGTCCGGAAACCACCACCGGTGGTAACGCGCTGAAGTTCTACGCCTCGGTTCGCCTCGATATCCGCCGTACTGGCGCGGTGAAGGAAGGTGACGAGGTGGTCGGCAGCGAAACCCGCGTCAAGGTCGTGAAGAACAAGGTGGCTTCGCCGTTCCGTCAGGCCGAGTTCCAGATTCTTTACGGCAAGGGCATCTACCTCAATGGCGAGATGATCGACCTGGGTGTGCTGCACGGTTTCGTCGAGAAGTCGGGCGCCTGGTATGCCTACAACGGCACCAAGATCGGTCAGGGCAAGGCCAACTCGGCCAAGTTCCTGGCGGATAACCCGGAAGTCGCCGCTGCTCTCGAGAAGCAATTGCGTGACAAGCTGTTGAGCCCGGTGGCAGACGTCAAGTCCGTGGCTAATCGCGAGACCGCTGACGACCTGGCTGACGCTGACATCTGATCGAATCGATGACCGTCGTCCTCGATACCCTCGTCGCGGTGCGACGAACCGCGATGGACCTGCTCGCCAGGCGCGAGCATGGTCGAGTCGAGCTGACGCGTAAGCTGCGTCAGCGCGGCGCTCCCGATGAGTTGATCGACACAGCCCTCGACCGTTTGACCGAAGAGGGCTTGCTGTCGGAGTCCCGTTACCTGGAAAGCTTTGTCTCTTATCGCGCTCGCTCCGGTTATGGTCCTTTGCGAATTCGTGAGGAACTGGGCCAGCGTGGTTTGCAACGCCCGGATATCGAACTTGCCTTGCGCGAAAGCGGTATCGATTGGCAGGAGCAACTGACGGACACCTGGCGCCGCAAGTTCTCAGGACATTTACCCATCGATGCGCGGGAACGAGCCAAACAAGGGCGTTTCCTGGCGTATCGAGGTTACTCCATGGAAATGATCAACCGCTTGTTCAGCGGTCGCGGTATGGATGACTAAACAAAAACGGCCTGCTATTTCGATAGCAGGCCGTTTTTTTATGGGCTCAGGTTACCTTGATCGGCTCCCATGTGAGGGGGTGGGGTTTTGAGGCGGGCTGGGCCCAGTTTTGCGGCAGGTTGATGTAATCCACCAGTTCCCTCAAGCGACCGTGATCCCGGGCGTTGAAGGCAAACGCCAGTCGGGTCAGATGACTGAACTGGGCTTCGTCGTGCTCTTCACCGCTGTAGTCATGTTGATGAAAACAGTCGTTTAGGCACAAATCGGCGAATTCTCCCTGCATCTGCTGCAACGCCTGTTCGTTTAGCTTGTGATTCATGCGGATCACGAACTGATGCTTGAGCCAGCGACTGGAGTGAAAGTTGCGGTAGAACTGGTTGATTTCTTCCACGGCCTCTTCGGCGTTGTACACCAGGCGCATCAGCTTCATGTCGGTGGGCAGGATGTAGCGGTTTTCCTCCAATTGCTCGCGGATAAAGTTCAGGGCTCCTTGCCAGAACTTGCCCCCTGGCACATCCAGCAGGACCACCGGTACCAAAGGGCTCTTGCCTGTCTGTACCAGCAGTCAGGACTTCCAGCGCTTCATCAAGCGTGCCGAAACCGCCGGGGCAGAGCACCAGTGCGTCGGCCTCTTTGACGAAAAACAGTTTACGGGTGAAGAAGAAGTGGAACGGCAGCAGGTTCGGCGTGCCCTCGACGGTCGGGTTTGCGTGTTGCTCGAAAGGCAGGGTGATGTTGAATCCCAGGCTGTGGTCGCGCCCTGCGCCTTCATGGGCGGCGGCCATGATGCCACCGCCGGCGCCGGTGATGACCATCATGTCCGAGCGGGCCAGCGCCGCCCCCAGCTCTCGGGCCAGGCCATACAGCGGATGTTCGATGGGTGTTCGGGCCGAGCCGAAGACCGTGACCTTGCGTCGGCCCTTGAACTGCTCGAGGGTACGGAAGGCGTGTTCCAGTTCCCTCAGGGCTTGTAGTGTGATCTTGGCATTCCAGCGGTTGTGATCTTCCTGGGCCATGCGCAGCACGGTCAGGATCATGTCTCGGTAAATGGGGAGGTTGGGGCTGTTGGGGGAGACCAGGTTGAGTTGCTCTTCGACCTTGCGGGTGAGGTCGTGGCCATGGTTCTCAAAATGACGACTGAGCAGGTCATTCGGTTTGTAAGGCATTCAGCTTCTCCTTCTTAACAGGACCCCGGCCCGGACGAGAGATTCATCGAGGCCACGACACTCCATGTGTCGTTGTCAGCCCAAGCATCGGCCTGGAGGGTGACCTGGCTTGACGCGGTCTGCAGCAAGGCGACCAAGCCATCCAGCGGGTTCTGCTTTTCCCTTTGATAAAAAACAATCACACACCAAGGTGTTGGCCAGGCAGCCTCTTTCTGCCCGATGAAAATACTATGGATACTTTGAATCTAGACCGTCATGCCGATCTTTGCTGCCCTGATCATGGCGCGCAAAAGTGACCGTTGGCAACCGCTGATACATGCCGTGAACGATTGCACCGCTCGTCAGATCGCCGGCCGGGTGCGTGTCGCTCTGATTTACTGATAACAAGCGTGCCAATGCAATTTGACGCCCAGGGTTGGGTGCCACGTGATGGATTGAAGCGAATCGGGGCAGGGAGGCGGGAGAAATGACCAGGGTCACTCTGGAGCTCGACAGGCAGTTGTACTTGATGTTGTTGGAGTCGGCACAGGCCAATCGGGTGAGTCTTGAGGACGAATGCTGTCGTCGGCTGGGAGGGCGAGCATGGCGCTCGCGTTACTTGCAGGCGCTGGTGGCGGAGTTGCGCGCCGACGATGAGCAGCGGCGCGCAAGTTCAGGTTGACTACTTCTTCGTCTTGGCCGGTTTCGGGCAATCCGATTCCTGGAAGCGCTCGGTCGCGACCGGGCGGTTGGTCTTAACCTCGGTGAACTCGTAGCGCATGGTTGCGCCCTTGGCCATCAACTTGCGGAAACCTGGATTGGTGCACACCGTAGAGCCCAACTGGAAATACACAGCCTTGGGGTCTGCGCGCATTTTCTGGGCGTGGCTGCTTTGCACACTGAGATGGTTGATCAGCTCGGTGCCTTCGACGGTATAACCCTGGTCGAGAATGTCTTCGTTGATCGCCCGCGGCGTACCGACGCTACTTTCCTTGGCGACGTTCTGCAGCATCTTGTTCAGTTCGAGTTCTTTCAGCGAAGCAGCCTGAGCGCTGAAGGACGTCGCCAGCAGAACGGCAACGGTAGGGACGATAAGGCGCAGCATGAAACTCTCCTGGTTCAGTGACTGGTGGTTCGACCGATCACATGACTGTGCGTTCAGTGGCCGGGAATTATAGGGGAGCCAGGGTGGACGGTACAGGCTCGTGCGCTCTGGTAGACTGCCGGCCTTTATTGCCCTGCCGAGTGTTGTTCGTGTCGAGTTCTCCTTTCTGCCGGCGTTGCCCATGATGAATCACGCCCCTAACGCCGTAGCCCGCCTGCGCGACCAACGCATCGATGAAGGGATCAGGCCGATCCAGGCCCGTGGCTGGCGCGCGCCCCGTTGCAGCGCCTGCCGAGTGATCGAGAGCCATTGCCTGTGCGCTTGGCGTCCGAGTGTCGAGACCCGCTCCGGGGTCTGCCTGATCATGACCAACAAGGAAGTGTTCAAACCGAGCAACACTGGTTGGCTGATTGCCGACGTCGTGCGCGACAATCACGCGTTCATCTGGTCGCGCACCGACGTCGACGAGCAACTGCTGGCGCTGCTGAACGATCCGCAATGGCAACCGTACCTGGTGTTTCCGGGCGAATACGTCGAGCCATCACGGGTGACCCATGCGGTTGATCTTGATCATTCCAAGCGCCCGCTGTTCATTCTGCTGGATGCGACCTGGACCGAGGCGCGGAAGATTTTTCGTAAAAGCCCGTATTTCGACCGACTGCCGATCCTGAGCCTGCTGCCTGACAGACTGTCGCGTTACCGCCTGCGCCGTTCGACCCGCAGCGAGCACCTGTGCACCGCCGAAGTGGCGGCATTGTGTCTGGAACTGGCGGGGGACAGCGATGCTGCTTCGGCCCTGGACGCCTATTTCGATGTGTTCAGCCAGCATTACCTGGGCGCCAAGGGCCAGCAGGAGGTGAACGTCTCGACCCCGGCCCACGCCGAGTTGCAACCCTTTATCCGTACGCCGCAAGCAGTATTGGACCAATAGTGGCGCATACTCGACACTGTGATGGCTGTGCTGCTTGACCACCCCGGCTTCGCTGGGCATGCTTGGCGCCGACCGGGGCGCCGCCAATGTTTGAAACGCCGTGTTTGGCGTTGAATGTGCCCCTGTGGATGCCGCTGCATGGCGGTGTCTTGAGTTGTCTTGGCGAGGCGCGAATGCATCGGGCCTGCCATTAAAACAGGATCATTTGAAAAATGGCCACATACGAAATCCTGATTGCCGATGACCATCCGCTCTTTCGCAGCGCGTTGCATCAGGCTGTGACCCTGGGCCTCGGCCCGGCTGTCCGGTTGACGGAGGTGGCCAGTATCGCGGAACTGGAGGTCCAGTTGACGGCGAAGGCCGATTGGGACCTGGTGCTGCTAGACCTGAACATGCCCGGTGCCTATGGTTTTTCAGGGCTGGTGCTGTTGCGGGGCCAATACCCGCAGATCCCCGTGGTCATGGTCTCGGCCCAGGAAGAAGCCTCGGTGATGGTCAAGGCCCGGGAGTTCGGCGCCAGCGGATTCATACCCAAGTCCAGTTCCCTTGAGATGATTCAGAAGGCCGTGAAGGCGGTCCTGGACGGCGATGTCTGTTGGCCGCCCCAGGCGTTCGAGGCGGTGAGCGTGTCCGAGGAAGCCAAGGCCGCCAGCGAGGGGCTGGCCAGTCTCACGCCGCAGCAGTTCCGGGTGTTGACCATGGTCTGCGAAGGCTTACTGAACAAACAGATTGCCTACGAACTGAACGTTTCGGAGGCCACCATCAAGGCTCACGTCACGGCGATCTTTCGTAAACTGAACGTGCGCACCCGGACCCAGGCGGCCTTGCTGCTGCAACAACTTGAGTCAATTTCACCGCCGGCCTAGTGTTCCGGTTCACGCTTTTTTGACCGGGTTTGAATTAGCTTCTCCACTCCTTTTCGATCAGTTGCCCACTCTATGTCACCTTTTAAAGGCCAGACCGGCCTGAAACGCATCCTCAACGCCTCCGGCTATTCCTTGGACGGGCTGCGTGCAGCTTTTGTCGGCGAAGCGGCTTTCCGCCAGTTGGTGTTGCTCAATGTCGTGTTGATTCCGTTGTCATTCTTCCTGAACGTCAGTCGTGTCGAGCAGGCGCTGCTGATTGCCGTGTGCCTGTTGGCATTGATCGTGGAATTGCTCAACTCGGCGGTGGAGGCGGCCATCGACCGCATCTCCCTGGAACTGCACCCATTGTCAAAAAATGCCAAGGACATGGGCAGCGCGGCCCAGTTAGTCGCCCTGACGATGATCGCGTTGGTGTGGGGCGTGGTGCTGTTGTAACGGTTCAGGCAATGGTCGGCAGCACGATTTCGTCGCTGCGCTGGGCCCCGGCGGTGAAGGCCCGGCACAGCTCGAGGAATTCGCGCATGGCCGAGGTCTGGTACTTCTGTTTATGCCAGATGAAATAAAACTGCCGCGCCAGGTCCATGTCCGGGGTTTCCACTGCGACAAGGCTGCCCCGGCGGAAGGCGTCGCGCAGGGCCAGGCGTGAGATGCAGCCAATGCCCAGGCCGGATTCCACGGCGCGCTTGATGGCTTCGGTGTGTTCCAGCTCCAGGCGGATATTCAGCGCGCTACGGTGATGACGCATGGCCTGGTCGAAGGTCAGGCGTGTGCCGGAACCCTGTTCCCGTAGAATCCACGCCTCATGGGTCAGTTCCTCCATCGTCGCCTGGCCGCGCTTGGCCAGCGGGTGTTGAGGGGCGCAGAACACCACCAGTTCGTCCTCGACCCAGCTCTGCACCTCAATGTCCGGATGGCTGCAGTCACCTTCGATTAGACCCAGATCAATTTCATAGTGAGCAACCTGGTGCACGATATTGGCAGTGTTCTGCACGTGCAGCTTCACCTGGCTTTCTGGATGGCGCTGCATGAAACCGCCGATCAACAAGGTCGCCAGGTAATTGCCGATGGTCAGCGTTGCGCCGACCGCCAGTGAGCCGAAACCGGACTTGCCGTTGAGCAGGTCTTCGATTTCCTTGGCCTGGTCCAGCAGCGCCACTGCCTGGGGCAGCAGTTGTTTGCCCAGGGCATTGAGGCTCAGGCGCTTGCCGGCACGGTCGAACAATTGGCAGCTCGATTGCCGCTCCAGTTCGGTGATGGAGGTGCTGGCCGCCGACTGCGACAGATTGAGTTGGCCCGCAGCGCGAGACACGCTTTCCTGCTGGGCCACGGCGACGAAGACTTGAAGTTGACGGAGAGTAAATCGCATATCGATATAACCGATAACCCTTATCTTAATAATCCATTTAACAGATATTGTCGCCGCCATTAGAATGCGATGCAATTGCGCAGATTATCGGCGCAGGCATTATTCCCAGGAGTCCCCGTACATGAGCAACATGAACCACGAGCGTGTCCTCAGTGTTCATCACTGGAACGACACTCTGTTCAGCTTCAAGTGCACCCGCGATCCGGGCCTGCGCTTCGAGAACGGTCAGTTCGTGATGATCGGCCTGCAACAGCCCAATGGCCGCCCGCTTATGCGCGCTTACTCGATTGCCAGCCCGAACTGGGAAGAGCATCTCGAATTCTTCAGCATCAAGGTGCCTGATGGTCCGCTGACCTCCCAGTTGCAGCACCTGAAGGAAGGCGACGAGATCATCATCAGCAAGAAACCCACCGGCACCCTCGTGCTGGACGATCTCAAGCCTGGCAAGCATTTGTACCTGCTCAGCACCGGTACTGGGCTGGCGCCGTTCATGAGCGTCATCCAGGATCCGGAAACCTATGAGCGTTTCGAAAAAGTGATCCTGTGCCACGGCGTGCGTTACGTCAATGAAGTCGCTTACCGCGAGTTCATCACCGAACACTTGCCGCAGAACGAGTTCTTCGGCGAAGCGCTGCGTGAAAAGCTGATCTACTACCCGACCGTGACGCGCGAGCCGTTCGAGAACGAAGGCCGCCTGACCGACCTGATGCGCAGCGGCAAGCTGTTCCGCGACATCGGCCTGCCACCGATCAACCCGCAGGACGACCGCGCCATGTTGTGCGGCAGCCCGAGCATGCTCGACGAGACCAGCGAAGTGCTCAACAGCTTCGGCCTGACCGTTTCGCCGCGTATGCGCGAGCCGGGTGATTACCTGATCGAGCGGGCGTTTGTAGAGAAGTAAGCTGCAGTCTGTGGAGTGGCTGATGACCGCGACCCGGTCCAACAGTTGTCCACAAAAAAAGCCCGCGCCGCCTGAATAAGGCCGCGCGGGCTTTTTCGTTCCTGGCGATCACTGCTTAGCTGGAATCACTTCCAACACCCGGATCAACCCTGGCTGCGGGTAATGCCAGCGAACGTCCACATCCCAGAACTGCGCACCATATTCCCGTTCCGCTGTAGGAACCTGGTATGCCGGGCGTGGGTCTTGGGCCAGACATTGTTCGATCAGCGCCACCAAGGGCTCTGCCAGGCGCGTGGCGTGATCCTGGGCTTGTAGCAGGGCTGTGTCCGCCCATTGCACGGGGATGAGCTCAGGTGCTGCACTGGCGATGTTGTTGGACGCCGCGCCTATGATATCGGCGTAAGGCACGTAGGGCTTGATGTCCAGCACCGGCGTGCCGTCCAGCAAGTCGATGCCCGAGATCCACAGGCGCCCGGCTTCGACCCGCTCCAGCTTCACCACCGATTGGCCGATGCCATTGGGACGGTGGGTGGCGCGGGTGGCGAACACGCCCATGGACTTGTTACCACCCAGGCGCGGCGGCCTTACTTTCAACCGCGGCTTGTCTTCCAGGGCCTGGTGGAACAGGAACAACAGCCAGACATGGCTGACCTGCTCCAACCCCTGCACCGCCTCGCCCTGATCGAACGGCGCCACCAGCTCCAGCACTCCGCGCGCGGCGGGGGCCAGTTGCGGTTGGCGGGGAATGGCGAACTTCTCCTTGAAACAGGAGCGGACGAAGCCGATGGGGGAGACGCTGTAGGTCATGGGTTGAAATCGAGGCGAGATGGAGAGGGCATGATAACGCGAGAGCTGAAATCGACACGGTCCTCTGTGGCGAGGGAGCTTGCTCCCGCTGGGCTGCGAAGCGGCCCCCTGGTGCTGTCTGACGCACCGCGAGGGGCCGCTGCGCGTCCAGCGGGAGCAAGCTCCCTCGCCACAAAAGCCCCCAGGATTCAGCTGTCCTTCAACGTCAGCCGCGCACGCGCAGCGTCAGGCCCTTGAGGAAATTGCGCAGCAACTGGTCGCCACACGGGCGATAGTTGGTGTGGCCGAACTTGCGGAACAGCGCGCTCAGTTCCGGCTTGGACACCGGGAACTCGGCGGCCTTGAGGATGGCGTGCATGTCGTCCTCCTTCAGCTCGAACGCCACTCGCAGTTTCTTGAGAATGATGTTGTTGGTCACCGGCACTTCGATCGGCTGCGGCGGGCGGCTATCGTCCTTGCCACGCTTGAAGATCACCAGGCCATCGAGAAAATGCGCCATGACCTCGTCAGGGCAGAACACGAAGCCTTCTTCCTCGTCTTTCTTGAGGTAGCCCGCCAGGTCGGCCAGGGAGACTTCCAGGCCGCCCAGCTTGATGATCTCGATGACTTTCTTGTCGCTGATGTCGAGCATGTAGCGCACGCTGCGCAGTACGTCGTTGTGAATCATGTGTGCAGTCCTGATCGATCGGCAGTGGGCGCCCCGGTTCGGTGCGGCGCCGGAAAATTAGAATTTCTCTTTGGCAGACAGGTAGCGCCACTGGCCCAGCGGCACCTTGCCGATGGACACGCCGCCGATGCGAATGCGGCGAATGGCGACGACCTTGAGCCCGACCGCCTGGCAAAACAGGGCGATCACGCCGGGCTGCGGGTTTTTCATGGCAAAGCGCAGGCGGTTCTCGTTCTGCCAACTGGCCTTGACCGCCGGCAGCTCCTTGCCCTTGTAGGTCAAGCCATGGTTCAGGCGATTGAGGCCATGGGCGACCATCTCGCCTTCGACTTCCACCACGTATTCCTGCTCGATCTTGGCGGCGTCGGCGGTGAGCTTGCGCAAGATCTTCCAATCCTGGGTGAACACCAGCAGCCCGCTGGCGTTGGCTTGCAGGTCGGCGCTGGCGCTCAGGCGCAGGAAATGGCCCTTGAGTGGGCGTTTGCCGAAGCGATGTTCTTCGCTCAGGGTCTGCGGTCCAAGGGAGGCCATCGCGGTGTCTACATCCATGCCCGCCGGGACGTTCAGCAGGAGCGTCACCGGCTCCGGCGCGGTGGCCTTGGCCTCGGGGTCGAGTTCGACCTTCTGGTTGGTGACCTTGAACTGCGGTTCATCGATCACTTCGCCATCCACGGTGACCCAGCCGCCCTCGATGAACAACTCAGCCTCCCGACGGGAACAGCCGACGAGTTCTATGAGGCGTTTGGAGAGACGAATCGGGTCAGTCATGACGGGGGCCGTAACAAAAAGAGGGTGGGCATTGTACCTGCCTGGCGCCGGTTAATCGCGGGTCCATTTGCCTCATGCCGTTTTTAGCCGCGTCCAGCCTTCAGGTCGGGCTGCTTGTAGCGCATGTGCAACAGCGGGTAGGGTTGGTTCATGCCATCTTTCGCCGAGCGCCCGACCACTTCGAAGCCTTGCTTGAGGTAAAAGCCCAGGGCTTGCGGGTTCTGCTCGTTGACGTCCAGTTGATCGGCGTTCAGCTGTTCCATGGCGTAGTGCAGCAGTTGCTTGCCCAGGCCCTGGCCACGGTGTTGCGGGTCGATGAAGAGCATCTCGATCTTGCCGGCCGCGACGCCGGCGAAACCGGTGATCCGCTGGCGCGAGTCCCGGGTGCAAATGAGCATCACCGCATCCAGGTAACGGGTGAGCACCAGGTTTTTCAGCAGCTCGATGTAGCTGTCCGGCAGGAAGTCGTGGGTGGCTCGTACCGATGCCTCCCACACCTGGGTCAGTTCCTGGTAGTCGCTCGGTTTCGGTGTGTGGATGACCGAATGCTGACGCATGCCCGCCTGTTCCTTGTGCTGGATGTTCGGTGTTTCTCCATACGATAGCCGTAAAAAAGCCCCGCATCTTGTCGCAAGGGCAGGGCTTTTCAGTTTTTTCGAGGTGGCCGAGCAATGGCTGGAGGCACAGAACCTGTGGCGAGGGAGCTTGCTCCCGCTGGGCAGCGCAGCGGCCCCCGGTTTTTTGCGATTGCTGCGCAATCGAGCGGGAGCAAGCTCCCTCGCCACAAAAGCCGGCTCGGCTTGAGCCCAAGAAGCCTGGATCAACCGATCTGCTCAGCCCACAAATCGTACTCGTCGGCATCAGTCACCTTGCACCAGACTTTGTCGCCCGGCTTGAGGTTGCTGCCATTGTCGATGAAGACGTTGCCGTCGATTTCCGGGGCGTCGAAGAAGCAGCGGCCCACGGCGCCTTGTTCGTCCACTTCATCTACCAGCACTTCGATTTCACGGCCGATGCGCATTTGCAGGCGCGCCGAGCTGATGGCCTGTTGGTGCGCCATGAAGCGTTCCCAACGGTCCTGCTTGACGTCGTCCGGCACCACGTCCAGGTCCAGGTCGTTGGCCGGTGCGCCTTCGACAGGGGAATATTGGAAGCAGCCGACGCGGTCGAGCTGGGCTTCGGTCAGCCAATCCAGCAGGTACTGGAAGTCTTCTTCGGTTTCACCGGGGAAGCCGACGATGAAGGTCGAGCGGATGATCAGGTCCGGGCAGATTTCGCGCCAGTTCTTGATGCGGGCCAGGGTCTTGTCTTCGAACGCCGGGCGCTTCATGGCCTTGAGGACTTTCGGGCTGGCGTGCTGGAACGGGATGTCCAGGTACGGCAGGATCTTGCCGGCGGCCATCAGCGGGATCAGTTCGTCGACGTGCGGGTATGGATAGACGTAATGCAGGCGAACCCAGACGCCGAGGGTGCTGAGGGCTTCGCACAGTTCGGTCATGCGGGTTTTTACCGGCGCGCCGTTCCAGAAGCCGGTGCGGTATTTCACGTCGACGCCGTAGGCGCTGGTGTCCTGGGAGATCACCAGCAGTTCCTTGACGCCGGCCTTGACCAGGCGCTGGGCCTCGTCAAGCACATCGCCCACCGGGCGGCTCACCAGCTTGCCGCGCATCGACGGGATGATGCAGAAGCTGCAGCTGTGGTTGCAGCCTTCGGAAATCTTCAGGTAGGCGTAGTGGCGCGGGGTCAGCTTGATGCCTTGCGGCGGCACCAGGTCGATCAGCGGGTTATGGTCCTGGCGTGGCGGCACGACGTCGTGCACGGCGTTGACCACCTGCTCGTACTGCTGCGGACCGGTCACGGACAACACGCTCGGGTGCACGTTGCGGATGTTGCCTTCTTCCACGCCCATGCAGCCGGTGACGATAACCTTGCCGTTTTCCTTGATGGCTTCGCCGATCACTTCCAGGGACTCGGCCTTGGCCGAGTCGATGAAGCCGCAGGTGTTGACCACCACCACGTCGGCGTCCTGATAGGTGGATACAACGTCATAGCCTTCCATGCGCAACTGGGTCAGGATGCGCTCGGAGTCGACCAGAGCCTTCGGGCAACCCAGGGATACGAAGCCAACCTTCGGATTGGCGGGCGCGGTAGTGGTGGACATGTCTAACCTCGGTGTAGGGGGATCGTCTCTTGCCGAGACAGGGCGCCTGGCGCGCCTCTGATCAAAAAGTGCGCAATTCTATCTGTGGCCGGGCTGCTTGACCAGCTTTATACCGGGAAATGCGACGAGTGCTGCGCTATGCTTCGCGCCTTTGCGTTCTGACGATTGCTACAGTCAACAAAACGTCTGTAACAATACGTAAAACAACGCATGCTGCCTCAACAAAGCATAGTGCTTCGTTCAAGAAGCCAGGTCTGGAATCAGGAGTGTTGGATGGGTCACGCAAGTAGTCAGGCGGCAAGTGCCGAGCATTCGGCAGCGAAACCGCTGAGCATGCTGGTCGCGGCGGTCGGAGTGGTTTATGGCGACATCGGCACGAGCCCGTTGTACACCCTCAAGGAAGTGTTTTCCGGTGCCTACGGCGTACCTGTCAATCATGATGGTGTACTGGGGATTCTCTCGCTGATTTTCTGGTCGCTGATCTGGGTCGTGTCGATCAAGTACATGATGTTCGTGCTGCGCGCCGACAACCAGGGCGAAGGCGGGATCATGGCGCTTACCGCCCTGGCGCGGCGGGCAGCGGCGGGACGGGCGAGGTTGCGCAAATTGCTGGTGGTCTGCGGCTTGATCGGGGCGGCGTTGTTCTACGGCGACAGCATGATCACGCCAGCGATTTCCGTGCTTTCGGCGATCGAAGGTGTTGGCCTGGCGTTCGAGGGCATCGATCATTGGGTCGTGCCACTGTCCTTGGTCGTGCTGGTAGGGCTCTTTATCATCCAGCGCCACGGTACTGCACGGATCGGCATCCTGTTCGGCCCGATCATGGTCACCTGGTTCCTGGTGCTCGGCGTCCTCGGTGTCTACGGCATCAGCCAACACCCGGAAGTGTTGCAGGCGTTGAACCCTGTCTGGGCCGTGCGTTTCTTCGTCGTCCATTCGGGCATGGGCGTGGCGATCCTCGGCGCCGTGGTGCTGGCGCTGACCGGTGCCGAAGCGTTGTACGCCGACATGGGCCACTTTGGCCGCAAGCCGATCGCTCGCGCCTGGTTCATCCTGGTGTTGCCGGCGCTGGTGCTCAACTATTTCGGCCAGGGCGCGTTGTTGCTGGGCGACCCGGAGGCGGCGCGCAACCCGTTTTATCTGCTGGCGCCGAGCTGGGCGCTGCTCCCGCTGGTGGGCCTGTCGACCCTGGCCACGGTGATTGCCTCGCAAGCGGTGATTTCCGGTGCGTTCTCCCTGACGCGCCAGGCGATCCAGCTCGGTTACATCCCGCGCATGTACATCCAGCACACCTCCAGCGCCGAGCAGGGCCAGATCTACATCGGTGCGGTGAACTGGTCGCTGATGGTCGGCGTGGTACTGCTGGTGCTGGGGTTCGAATCTTCCGGCGCGTTGGCTTCGGCCTATGGCGTGGCGGTGACCGGTACCATGCTGATGACCACGATCCTGGTGTCGGCGGTCATGCTGTTGTTATGGAAATGGCCGCCGTTGCTGGCGGTGCCGGTGTTGATCGGTTTTCTCTTGGTGGACGGCCTGTACTTCGCCGCCAACGTGCCGAAGATCATCCAGGGCGGCGCATTCCCGGTGATCGCCGGTATTGCCTTGTTCGTGCTGATGACCACCTGGAAGCGCGGCAAGCAATTGCTGGTGGAGCGCCTGGATGAAGGGGCGCTGCCGCTGCCGATCTTCATCAGCAGCATCCGCGTGCAGCCGCCGCACCGTGTCCAGGGCACCGCCGTGTTCCTGACCGCGCGTTCGGACGCTGTGCCTCACGCCCTATTGCACAATCTATTGCACAACCAGGTGCTGCATGAGCAGGTGGTGCTGCTGACAGTGGTGTACGAAGACATTCCCCGGGTGCCGCCGCAGCGGCGTTTCGAGGTCGATGCCTATGGCGAAGGGTTCTTCCGGGTGATCCTGCACTTTGGTTTTACCGACGAGCCGGACGTCCCGCTGGCGCTCAAGCTCTGCCATCTGGATGACCTGGACTTCAGCCCGATGCGTACCACTTACTTCCTCAGCCGCGAAACGGTCATCGCGTCGAAACTCGAAGGCATGGCCCGCTGGCGCGAGGCGTTGTTCGCCTTCATGTTGAAGAACGCCAACGGCAATCTGCGCTTCTTCAATCTGCCGTTGAACCGGGTGATTGAACTGGGGACGCAGGTGGAGATGTAGCATCAGGAAAACAAAAGCCCTCGTTGCCTTGCGGCGGCGGGGGCTTTTTTGTAGGCGACACAAAAGCTGATGCCAAGGTAATGCTGTCCACTTAAGGCAATCGACAAGCCCGTGGCGAGGAAGCTTGCTCCCGCTGGGCCGCGAAGCGGCGCCAAAACCTGCCAAATGCGGGGAGTCAGGCACACCGCACCCGCCGGTTTGCGACTGCTTCGCAGTCGAGCGGGAGCAAGCTCCCTCGCCACGGGTCCATCATTTTTCTTGAATGAACGGTAATAGCTCCCATAGAGATGGGGCAGTCGAGCACAAAAAAGCCCCGGCAACCTTGAGGCTGCCGGGGCTTTTTGTCAGGCGTGTGTCGACTTACTGTTCGGCGACCTTGTTCTGCCGCTCGTTGATCTCATCGATCAAGCGCTTGGCCAGGGCCGGGTAGTTTTCGTCGAAGTGATGGCCGCCGGGCAGCTTGATGGCTTCACCCACGGCAGTCTTGTCGGTGCAGCCGCTTTCGTCGGCTTCTTCACCGCCGTAGATGCACACCACTTTCTCGGCTGGCAGCTTGGCCATTTCCGGGCCGGTGGCGGCTTCGGTGCCGGCGTTGCCGAGCCAGCCTTCGACTTCGATCTCGAAGCTGCCGGTGCGGGCGAAAGCCAGCAGGATGATCGCATCGACCCGCTGTTGTTCGGTGGCTGGCAGGCGATTGTAGATGGCTGGCAACACGTCGGCACCGAAGGAGTAGCCGGTCAGGATGAAGCGCTTGGTACCCCAGACCTGACGGTAGTGCTGCATCAGTTCGGTCAGATCCGCCGCGCTTTGTTCCGGGCTCTTGTGCTGCCAGTAGTAGCGCAGGGTGTCGATGCCGACCACTGGGTAGCCAATCTTGGCCATTTCATCGGCCACGTCGCGGTCCAGGTCACGCCAGCCGCCGTCTCCGGAGAGAAACAGGGTCACGGTATCCCGCGTCTGGCTGGCTGGGACTTCCACCACCGGGATGCTCAGGCCGCCCTTGGCCTTGTCGGTGCCGACCAGGATCTTGCGCAGCTCGTTGTTCAGGACTTGTGGCAGATTGATGTCGTAGTCGCTGATGCTGGTCTCGGCATTCGACTGATCGCGTACGAAGCCGGCGCTGGTGTCGTCGGGGTTATCGTTCCAGGCCACCAGCCAGTGGCCGTGGGCTGCGCTTTTGGGCAGCAAGTGTGTGCAGCCGGGTTTTTCCAGGGCCAGGTCCACCGACACGGCCTTGGCCTTGTCATCCTTCTGCTCGGCCAGCCAGCGCCAGGCCAGCACAGCGCCAGGGCCGATGCCGCTGACCAGCGTGGCTGGCCCTTGGAGCTGCCGCAGACCCGTCTGCAGGGCGCGACCTTGCAACAGGCAGTCCTTGGGCAGGATCACCTGAACGATCTGCGCCGAGCCGCTGCGGCTGAGGGTCGTCAACTGCGTGTCGCTGAGCTTCTGGTCTTCATTGACCGCCACCAGCACCTGGGCGCGCGGCTTGGTGCCGGGGATGACCCGAGTCATCGCGACGCCATCGGTGGGCGCCAGGTGTTCCAGGGTCGGTTGCGGGGCCGGGCGGTTCCAGTACCAGTAACCACCACCGAGAATCACCGCCAGCACCAGCAGGGCGGCCACTACGTATCGCCAGGAGCGTTGCATCATCAGCGTTTCACCAATCCAGTCAGGCCGCCTGCAATCAGGGCGGCGGTATCAGCCAGCGCCACCAGCGGATCGAGTCCGGCGGGCACGGCCATGTAGCGAGGTTCCCAGTCAGGCTGGAATTTGTCTTTGAAGCGGCGCAGCCCCTGGAAGTTATAGAGCTGCTCGCCACGGCGGAACACCATCGAACCCAGGCGTTGGGTCAATGGTGCGCCGCGACGCGGTTGCAGGCCTGACAGCGGGACCATGCCGAGGCTGAAGCGGGCGTAGTCATGATTTTTATAATGCTGGATGAGACCGACCATCATGAATTCCATGGTCAGTTTCGGGGCCTCGGGGTGGGCGCGCATCAGGTCGAGGCTGGCCAGTTCGTGGCTGTGGGTTTCGAGCAGGTTGGCGAACGCCACCGGCCGGCCCTCGAAACGAATCACGGCGATGCGGAAATGCTTGAGGTAGTCATCACTGAAACGACCCAGGGAGAAACCTTTCTCACGCACGTTCTTGCCGGTCAGCCAGGCATCGGAAATGACCTTGAGCTCATCCATCGGCGCCTGGCCCGGTTCGTGGATCTCCAGCGACAGGCCGTCACGGGTGCCGCGGTTCCAGGTGTAGCGCAAATCCTTCATCTCTTTGCCCTTGGCTTCGAGATCGAAACGCTTGAGGTCGACCCGTGCTTCCTCGCCCAGCTTGATGGCTGTCAGGCCGATGTCCATGTAGTACGGCAGGTTCTCGGCACGTACCTGATAGAACACGGGGCGGGCGTGGTGGATGTCACACAGGTCGCGGAACTGCCAGATCATTTCAGCCCGTTGCTGGGTAGGACCGATCGGATCGTACAACGCCACCAGGCTGCGACCACGGCGGGCGTACATCAGGAACGCTTCGTCGTTGGGGTGAAACAGCAAGGTCTTGTCGCCGGTCAGGGCCAGTCCACCGTCGGGTTGCGAAGACGTCATGAGAATCGTCTTGGCCCGCTCCAGTTCTTCTGTCGTCGGCAAATGGATCACCGGTCGTGCGGTGCGCAGCAACCAGGTCAGGGACACCACCACCAGCAACACCGCGGCCCCCAGCAGGGAGCGCAGGCCGCGAGGGGCGTCGGCATCAAGCGTGAACTGCCACCAGAGTTGATGGCTGTAGGGCACATCCTGGTAAGCAAACAGCAGCAGCCAGATCGACGCGCCCAGCACGCAGATACTGGCGATCAGGAACAGTGGGGAAAAGGGCAGTTCAGTCAGGCGGCTGGGACGATAAAAGGAACGCCGGAACACCGCCAGCAGGGCGGCCGTCAGGGTCAGTAACGTGGCTTCTTCCCAGTCGAAGCCCTTGAGCAGCGAGAGCAGGGCGCCCACCAGGAGCAAGACCGTGGTCAGCATCCAGGCGGCTGACAGGCGACGGCGCAAGCCTTGGGCGAGCAACAGGCACAACACGCCCACCAGGCTGGCGCCGAAGTGCGAAGCGTCGACCAGTCGATGAGGGATCAGGAAGCCGATGTGCTCGAGGCGGGTGTCGATTTCCGGTGTCACCCCGGAAAACAGCAGCACCACGCCCGAAAGAAACACCAGCACCGCCAGGATCGGCGCAGCGAAACCCGATGCCGCCCGCAGGCTCTGGCGCGTCTGGAACAGCCGTTGCGCTTCATTGATCAGCAACAGTACGCAGGCCACCAGCATCGGCAACAGCACATAGATCAAGCGATACAGCAACAGCGCGGCGGCCAGTGGCGCGGCCCCGAGTTTGTCGGCGAACGCGGCCAGCAGGATCGCTTCGAACACGCCGACACCGCCCGGTACATGGCTGAGCACCCCGGCAGCCAACGCCAGCAGGTACACCAGCAGGAAGGCGCCAAACGGCGGCGCTTCGGGCAGCAACAGATACAACACGGTGGCGGCGGCGGCGACATCCAGCGCGGTGATCACCAGTTGCAGGAAGGTCAGGCGTCGGCCCGGCAGGCGCAGTGTGCGGCGCCCGGCTTTTACCAGCAGGCTGTCACGATGAGGCTGTTCCGGCAGGCGTCTGCGGTAAATGCCGATGGCCAACACGCTGGTGAGCAGCAGCACCGCCACGGAAATGGCCCCCAGCAAAGTCGCAGGCAGGTGCAGCGCGGCGGACGCGGCGGGCAGGTTGCTGAGCGTCGCCAGGGCTGCCAACGGCGGCAACGCGCAGCCCAGGGACAGGCTGGCGAACAGCGTCATGTGGGCGACATCTGAGGCCCCCAGGCCATGACGCGCGTACAGACGGTAGCGAACAGAGCCGCCCGACAGCAGTGACAGGCCAATGGCATTGCCGATGGCGAACGCGGTGAACCCACCCAGGACCATGGTTTGTGGCGGCAGTGTCACCCCGGCATAACGGCTGGCGGACCATTCGTAGCCCAAAAGAATGATGAAGCCGGCTACCGTGGCGGCGATCGCGCCCAGCAGGGCCGGTCGTGGCACTTCCAGAATTGAATCGTGCAGGGCGTAAAGATCGAGCTCGCTCAGCAAGTGGCGACAGGCAATCAAGGCAATCGCAAACAGTAGCAACGTGACCGCGAGACCAATAGGCTGACGGTATTGACTGATCCGATCCAGCCAGCGCAATCGTTCGGCTTTGATCGGTTGTGTCGCAGTAACAGGGTCTTGCGGGTCAGACGAGTGGGCGCGCATCAATCACCTCTTGAGCTATGCGCGACAGGATGGGGGTATCCAGCCAAGTTACCAATCCCCGCGAAGGAAAATAATTACAAAATATTTGTAATGTAGAGCTTTTTCTGCCAGGCACAAAAAAGGCCACTCTTTCGAGCAGCCTTTCTTGATATTTGGTTGCGGGAGCCGGATTTGAACCGACGACCTTCGGGTTATGAGCCCGACGAGCTACCAGACTGCTCCATCCCGCGTCTGTGTGGCGGCATTCTACAG